>NZ_ATLN01000038.1:0-11097 GCF_000416195.1 Pseudomonas sp. CFII68 | reverse complement strand
GTTCGTTGTTGGCGAATCGGGTGTTGGATAAACGTGGAGCCGCGGCAGTAGTAATCATTCCCGACGAAAAACCCGACGTCTTGCGTCGGGTTTTGGTTTTTTCATCCGCAGAAGCGGGCGAGTAACCCCAATATGTCCTCAAATTCTTTTCAAGATATCTCGCCACCGTCTTTCCTAGCGGCCGGTAACTCTGCGAAGGACATCATCTTGGGATCAGCATTCTCTAAATTTCTAGGGCTTGTAGGGGTGAATGTCGTAGGGCTATTGTGTAAAGCGGACCTGCAATTGCGACAGAAATAGAAACCTCGGGCGGTGCCGGTTTTTGGGGGGAATGAAATGAGTTCTCGGCGTCAACGACCACTGCTGACCGTCAATGTTATGGAAAAAAAAATAAGCCAAGGAGACGATCAAGTGACAGCACCAGCCTCAGTTGTGCGTACGAATCCGCTAGGCGATACAACGGCAGAAAATGACGACAGGATGCTGTCGAATGCCTTCATTGAAACTCCTGATTTTCGAGCGTTAGTAGAGTCTGATGATCGAACTGTAGTTGTCGGTCGGCGAGGAACGGGAAAAAGCGCGCTTTTTATAAACTTAAAAAAACACTGGGTTAAAGATAAAAAAGTGATAACGCTCACTTTTTCTCCAGACGACACTGAAATCATAGGGTTTCGGTCGCTATTACGCCCTTTTTCTAACTCATTCGTTCTTTCTCGGGCCGCGACTAAAATGCTCTGGCGATATGCAATGTTGATGGAGGTCGCCAGCTATATCTCTAGGCACTACAAACTTTCTGATCTTGTGACTAAAGAAGGAAATTTAAGGGAGCATGTGGATCGTTGGAATGATTCGCAAGCGCCTTTTCTAACCAAGTGCAGAAGGATAGCGAAAGCTTTTTTGTCGGTCGATTCGCCCGAAGAGGCTATAGGGGATCTCCCATTCAACTTGGACCTCAGCATGGTTGAAGATCTTGTGTTGAAAATTTTGCACAAGGCTGATAGACGAGTAGTGATACTGATGGACAGACTTGACGAAGGTTATGAGCCAGATGCGATTGGTATCGGTATTATTGCGGGATTAGCTTATGCCGCTGTAGAGCTAAATCAAAAATCGGAGTTGATTAGGCCTATAATTTTTTTACGTGACAATGTATTCAGGGCGCTCGCAAAAGAAGATCCAGATTACTCAAGGAATTTAGAGGGCCAAGTAATACGATTGCACTGGGATTGGGCCCTTCTTTTGCAATTGGCAGCAACCAGGATGAAACTGAGTTTTAAACTCGACGTTGAAAAGGACCAGCGGGTTTGGGATCGATGCACGGCAGGAGAACTGCAAGGGCGGGATGGATTCAAAAGATGCCTACAGTTTACGCTGTACCGCCCAAGGGACTTACTGTCCCTGCTAAATGAATCGTTTTTCTGTTCATTTAGACACGGACGAGACACAGCAATACTCGAAGATTTAGAATATGCTGCAAAGTCTATTTCCGTAGCTAGACTCGAAGATTTATGGAAAGAGTACCAAAAAATATTCCCTCCTATTCAGGTAGTTACGAGTGCATTTAAAAATGCGGAACCTGAGTTATCTGTGATGGCAGCCTTGGCAAAAATCGATCACGCAACCGAATCATTAGAGGATGGTGATGATCAAGCTTCCTTAGCAGAGGCCCGCTTACTAGGTTCTACCGGACTCCTACAGTCGCTCTACAGTATCGGCTTCATCGGTCTGCACGATCAAAATCTTTCCTCTTACTCTTTTTGCCATGATGGTCGAACTCCTGACAAGGGATTCGAGAGCATAGACAGAATCCTTGTTCACCCCTGCTACTGGCTGGGTTTAAATCTAAGCCGTAACGCATTAGCGCCGGAAGAAGCAGAAGAGATAAATGATGAGTATGACATTAAAGTTGACTCACTCAATCCGAAAATCAGAAACACAAAAATAGGTCAAATCGTTTCTCAACTTGATAAAATCCCATTGGGAAGAGAAGGTGATCGCGATTTTGAGCTATGGAGTCTTGAAGCGTTGAAAGTCATCTTCGCCGCTCATCTTGTTGGACTACAGCTGCATCCAAATGGTGCGGCAGTACAGCGTAGAGATATCATTGGAACCAATCGAGGCAAGTCGGATTTCTGGAGTAGAGTTCTACTTGACTATAAAAGTAGAAACGTCGTTTTTGATGCAAAAAATTATCAAGAATTGGGGCCGGATGAATACCGTCAATTACAATCATATCTGACAGGTTCATACGGAAAGCTAGGATTTATTATTAACAGGGATGAAAGTGAAAATCTTATCGCGGGAAAAGACTTAGATTGGACGAAGGAGATGCATAGTTCTCATCAATGCTTGATTGTGAAGCTCCCTGCAAAGTTCATTAGCAGACTGCTTCAAAAACTTAGGAGTCCTGAAAAGCACGATGTCGTAGATCGACAAATGTGGAATTTACTTACAACGTATGAGACTAATTATCTTGGCTTAAAAAGTACTAGGGCACGAAAAAAATCAACGAATATAAAACGTGGGTAGAAAGATTGGGGTAAAAAACCAACGAGCTGACTTCCTCAAACTTTGTGCAACTTCCCTCGAGGAATAAGGGGCGGATTTATTCTGATATTCAGTCTGTCCCCCGTCTTCTCCTCAGCCACCCTCCTCAAACCGCCGCCGCTTCATGAACAACCCCATCCCTATCGGCACGGCAAAAACCGACAACAACCCCAGATCAAACCCCAACAAGCGGGTCTGACCGGCCAAAACGCAGCCAACCGCACCCGCGACCACCATCACCACGCCTAGCCACTTGCGTAGCAGATACGGCTTGAGAAACTTATCGAGCAAAAAGGACAACACCAAGGCAATAACCAATTGAGTAATTTCGGGCATGTACGGTTCCAGTCAGGTCTTGATGATCAGTGTCGAGAGGGTGCGTTGCGGGCCGAGCCGCCGTTTACCTGCGCCTCGATGCTGACTAGCGCGTCACTACAGCGAGCGGATTGGGTTCAGATTGTTTCATTTTACTGGACCAGGGAGCGGGGAATGCCGGTCAGTTCAGCCGCAAATCCTGTGGGAGCAAAGCTTGCTCGCGATTGGGGCGGGTCTGTCGATAACGGGTTTGGCTGGTCTATCGCTATCGCGAGCAAGCTTTGCTCCCACAGATTTTGCGCTGGCTGAGCTTTTAGCGGATTGGCAGTGGATTGGGGGCTTTTTTGTGAGTGCTGCGCACTCAAGCGGGAGCAAGCTCCCTCGCCACAGGTGCGTGGCGCTCAGGGGTGGCGATTCAGCTTCTTGAGGAACACGGTCATTTCTTTTTCGGCCTGTTTGTCGCCGTGGGCTCGGGCGGCTTCAAGGCCTTGTTGCCAGGCTTGGCGGGCTGCCGGTAGGTTGCCTTGGCCTTGGTGGGCCTTGCCTAGGAGTTTCCAGGCGGCTGAGTATTTGGGGTCGAATTCGACGCAGCGTTGGAGGTGTTCGGCGGCGCGGGGGAATTCGCCTAGGTCTAGGTAGCCTTTGCCCAGGCCGAAGCGCAGTAGGGCGTTGTCCATGCCCTTGGCGAGCATTTTTTCCAGGGAGTCGAGCATGGGGGCGTCCTTATCAATTGTGTCAGTGATTGATGGGTTGGGAGTTCGATAGCAATCGCGGGCAAGCCTTGCTCCCACAGATCTCCAACAGACTGCGTTCGGCTCTTGAGGGGACGCAGAGCGTCCGTAGAGGCATTCCCACGCAGAGCGTGGGAACGATCCGTGGTGGTCAGAAGAAACTCAACCCCACATGGAACAGCTTCTCGACGTCGCGAATGTGCTTCTTGTCCACCAGGAACAGGATCACGTGGTCGCCGGTCTGGATCACGGTGTCGTCGTGGGCGATCAGCACTTGTTCGTCGCGGATGATCGCGCCGATGGTGGTGCCGGGTGGCAGGCCGATGTCGCGGATGGCTTTGCCGATCACTTTGCTGGACTTGGCGTCGCCGTGGGCGATGGCCTCGATGGCTTCGGCCGCGCCGCGGCGCAGGGAGTGGACGCTGACGATGTCGCCGCGGCGCACGTGGGCCAGCAAGGTGCCGATGGTTGCCAGTTGCGGGCTGATGGCGATGTCGATGTCGCCGCCCTGGATCAGGTCGACGTAGGCCGGGTTGTTGATGATGGTCATGACCTTCTTCGCCCCCAGGCGCTTGGCCAATAGCGACGACATGATGTTGGCTTCGTCGTCGTTGGTCAGGGCCAGGAAGATGTCGGCGTCGGCGATGTTTTCTTCCAGCAGCAGGTCGCGGTCGGAGGCACTGCCCTGCAGCACCACGGTGCTGTCGAGGGTGTCGGAGAGGTAGCGGCAGCGCGCCGGGTTCATCTCGATGATCTTGACCTGGTAGCGGCTTTCGATGGCTTCGGCCAGGCGCTCGCCGATCTGCCCGCCACCGGCGATGACGATGCGCTTGTAGTTCTCGTCCAGGCGGCGCATTTCGCTCATGACTGCGCGAATATTCGCCTTGGCGGCGATGAAAAACACTTCGTCGTCGGCTTCGATGACCGTGTCGCCCTGGGGCAGGATCGGCCGGTCACGGCGGAAAATCGCCGCAACGCGGGTATCCACATTCGGCATGTGCTCGCGCAACTGGCGCAGTTGCTGGCCCACCAGCGGCCCGCCGTAGTAGGCCTTGACCGCCACCAGTTGTGCCTTGCCTTCGGCAAAGTCGATCACCTGCAAGGCGCCGGGGTGCTCGATCAGGCGCTTGATGTAGTTGGTCACCACCTGCTCGGGGCTGATCAGCACGTCCACCGGGATCGCTTCGTTGTCGAACAGGTCGGCGCGGGTCAGGTAGGACGCTTCGCGCACCCGGGCGATCTTGGTCGGGGTGTGGAACAGCGTGTGGGCGACCTGGCAGGCGACCATGTTGGTTTCGTCGCTGTTGGTCACGGCCACCAGCATGTCCGCGTCGTCGGCGCCGGCCTGACGCAGTACCGTCGGCAACGAGCCGCGACCTTGCACGGTGCGGATGTCGAGTCGGTCGCCCAAGTCGCGCAGGCGTTCGCCGTCGGTGTCGACCACGGTGATGTCGTTGGCCTCGCTGGCCAGGTGTTCCGCCAGCGAACCGCCGACTTGTCCTGCGCCGAGGATGATGATTTTCATCCAGTCACTCCTATCGAATCGGTCTTAACCGCGTGCGGCGGCGATCTTGATCAGCTTGGCGTAATAGAACCCATCATGTCCGCCCTCTTGGGCCAGCAACTGCCGGCCGTGAGGCTGCTTCAGGCCGGCCTGGCTGGCAATGTCCAGCTCCCGGGCGCCTGGGGTGCGGGCGAGGAAGGCTTCGATCACGTCGGTGTTCTCGGTCGGCAAGGTCGAGCAGGTGGCGTAGAGCAGCATGCCGCCCACTTCCAGGGTTGGCCAAAGGGCATCGAGCAGTTCGCCCTGCAACACGGCCAGCGCGGCAATGTCGTCCGGCTGGCGGGTGAGCTTGATGTCCGGATGGCGGCGGATCACGCCGGTGGCCGAGCATGGGGCGTCGAGGAGGATGCGCTGGAACGGCTTGCCGTCCCACCAGGTCGCGGTGTCGCGGCCGTCGGCGGCGATCAGCTCGGCCTCCAGGCCCAGACGCTCGAGGTTTTCCTTCACGCGCACCAGGCGCTTGGCTTCCAGGTCCACCGCCACCACGCCAGCCAGCTTAGGCTCGGCCTCGAGGATGTGACAGGTCTTGCCACCCGGCGCGCAGCAGGCGTCCAGCACCCGTTGGCCGGGCGCCAGTTCCAGCAGGTCGGCGGCCAGTTGGGCGGCTTCGTCCTGGACGCTGATCCAGCCCTCGGCAAAGCCTGGCAAGGCACGCACATCGCCCGGGGTTTCCAGGACGATGCCGTCGCGGCTGTACGGGCACGGGATGGCCGGGATGCCCGCCTCGCCCAGCAACGCCAGGTAGGCGTCGCGGCTATGGTGGCGACGGTTGACCCGCAGGATCATCGGCGGGTGGGCATTGTTGGCGGCGCAGATGGCTTCCCATTGCTCGGGCCAGAAGGCCTTGAGGGATTTCTGCAACCAGCGCGGGTGCGCCGTGCGGACCACCGGGTCGTGCTCCAGCTCGGCCAGCAGGGTTTCGCTTTCCCGCTGGGCGCGGCGCAACACGGCATTGATCAGGGCCTTGGCCCAGGGCTTCTTCAGCTTGTCGGCGCAGCCCACGGTTTCGCCGATGGCGGCGTGGGCCGGGACGCGGGTGTAGAGCAGTTGATAGAGCCCCACCAGCAGCAGCGCCTCGACGTCGGCATCGGCGGCCTTGAACGGCTTCTGCAGCAGCTTGGCCGCGAGGGCCGACAGCCGCGGCTGCCAACGGGCGGTGCCGAACGCCAGGTCTTGGGTGAAGCCGCGATCACGGTCTTCGACCTTGTCCAGTTGGGTCGGCAGGGAGCTGTTGAGGGAGGCTTTGCCGCTGAGGACGGCGGCAAGTGCCTTGGCGGCGGCCAGACGCGGGTTCATGAGGCGTCCGTCGCTTGGCCGAGGACGGTGCCGACGGCAAATTTCTCACGGCGGCTGTTGAACAGGTCGCTGAAATTCAGTGCCTTGCCACCGGGCAGTTGCAGGCGCGTCAGGCACAGCGCCTGCTCGCCGCAGGCCACGACCAGGCCATCCTTGCTGGCGCTGAGGATTTCACCGGGTGCGCCCTTCCCTTCGGCATAACTGGCCGCCAGCACTTTCAGGGCTTCGCCGTTCAAGGTGCTGTGGCAGATCGGCCAAGGGTTGAAGGCCCGCACCAGGCGCTCCAGCTCAACGGCTGGGCGACTCCAGTCGATGCGGGCTTCGTCCTTGTTCAGTTTGTGCGCGTAAGTGGCGAGGTTGTCGTCCTGCACTTCGCCTTCCAAGGTGCCAGCGGCCAGGCCGGCAATGGCTTGGACCACCGCTGGCGGGCCGATCAGCGCGAGGCGGTCGTGCAGGCTGCCACCGGTATCTTCGGCGCTGATGGGGGTGCTGACCTTGAGCAGCATCGGCCCGGTGTCCAGGCCGGCCTCCATGCGCATCACGGTCACGCCGCTCTCGGCATCGCCCGCTTCCACGGCGCGCTGGATCGGCGCGGCACCGCGCCAGCGCGGCAGCAGCGAAGCGTGGCTGTTGATGCAACCCAGGCGCGGGATGTCCAGCACCACTTGCGGCAGGATCAGGCCGTAGGCGACCACCACCATCAAGTCCGGCTTGAGCGCCGCCAGTTCGGCCTGGGCTTGCGCATCGCGCAGGGTCGGCGGCTGCAACACCTCGATGCCGTGCTCCAGGGCCAGCTGCTTGACCGGGCTGGGCATCAGTTTTTGCCCGCGACCGGCCGGCCGGTCCGGCTGGGTGTAGACCGCGACGATTTCGTGGGGGCTGGCCAGCAGGGCCTTGAGGTGTTCGGCGGCAAATTCGGGAGTGCCGGCAAAGACGATGCGCAGTGGCTCAGTCATGGGTAGCTCTCAATTACAAAGCAGTCGCAAAAAGAAAAAGGCTTGCCGCGGCAAGCCTTTGAAGGGGGGCATCAAGCATTCTGGCGATGAAGTTTTTCCAGTTTTTTCTTGATGCGGTCACGCTTGAGGGTCGACAGGTAATCCACGAACAACTTGCCGTTGAGGTGGTCACACTCGTGCTGGATGCACACCGCCAGCAAACCTTCGGCGATCAGTTCATAAGGCTGGCCGTCACGGTCCAGGGCCTTGATCTTGACCTTCTGTGGGCGGTCGACGTTTTCGTAGAAACCCGGCACCGAGAGGCAGCCTTCCTGGTATTGGTCCATCTCGTCGGTCAGGGTTTCGAACTCGGGGTTGATGAACACCCGCGGTTCGCTGCGGTCTTCGGAGAGGTCCATGACGACGATACGCTTGTGCACGTTGACCTGGGTCGCGGCGAGGCCGATGCCTGGCGCTTCATACATTGTTTCAAACATGTCATCGACCAACTGACGCACTTCGTCGTCCACTACGGCCACCGGTTTGGCGATAGTGCGCAGGCGCGGGTCCGGAAATTCGAGAATGTTCAAAATGGCCATAAGCTTGATAAATGCACGTGTGAGGTAAAGTCGGGTGGCTGGCCTGGCGTGTCTTGGGATGCAGGCTACCGTTGTAAAACGATGCGCTTGTGGAGAATAGCTCCTTAAGCAGCGAGCCACGGGGGCTCTGGCGTTTTACGCGAACGCACATAATAAAGGGATTCACCGCATGAGGAAATCACTACTCGCCCTGCTGCTCCTGGCCTCGGCCGGTATCGCGCACGGGCAAGTGCAACTTCGGGAAGGTTTTCCCCAGCAATACACGGTGGTGACGGGGGACACACTGTGGGACATTTCCGGCAAGTACCTGCGCGAGCCGTGGAAATGGCCGGAGCTGTGGCAGGCCAACCCGCAGATCGAAAACCCCAACCTGATTTATCCGGGCGACACCCTGTCGCTGGTCTACGTCAACGGCCAGCCGCGCCTGACCCTCAATCGCGGCACCTCGCGCGGCACCATCAAGCTGTCGCCGCGCATTCGCAGTTCGCCAGTGGCCGACGCCATCCCGAGCATTCCGCTGCAAGCCATCAACAGCTTCCTGCTGAGCAACCGCATCGTCGACACACCTGAGGATTTCAACAAGGCCCCCTACGTCGTCGCCGGCAATGCCGAACGGGTGCTCAGCGGCATGGGGGATCGGGTCTTTGCCCGTGGCTCGTTCGATACGAACCAGACGGCGTACGGCATCTTTCGCCAGGGCAAGGTCTACACCGACCCCGAGACCAAGGAATTCCTGGGCATCAACGCCGACGACATCGGCGGCGGCGAGGTGGTCGCCAGCGAGGGCGATGTCACCACCCTGGCCCTGCAACGCACCACCCAGGAAGTGCGCCTGGGTGATCGCCTGTTCAGCGGCGAAGAGCGCTCGATCAATTCGACCTTCATGCCCAGCGCGCCGAAATCAGACATCCACGGGTTGATCCTGGACGTGCCCCGGGGCGTGACCCAGATCGGTGCGCTGGACGTGGTCACCCTGAACAAGGGCCGGCGCGACGGGCTGGCCGAAGGCAATGTGCTGGCGGTGATGAAGACCGGTGAAACCGTACGCGACCGTATCACGGGCGAGCGGGTGAAGATCCCCGACGAGCGGGCCGGCCTGCTGATGGTTTTCCGCACCTACGACAAGCTCAGCTATGGCCTGGTGCTGTACGCATCGCGCTCGTTGGCGGTGCTTGACAAGGTCCGTAATCCGTAACGGGTCTCACAAGTTACCAACAGAGTTATCCACAGCTTGTTCCCGTTTGAACGGGGCTCATAACGATCAAGGATTGATCACATGCCACTGCCTGAATCTGCGCCGGTTTCCCCTGCGGAACTGGAGGCCCGGCTACGCCTTCACCGCTTGCCGGAGCTGGGACCCAAACGTTTCATGACGCTGATGGAGGCCTTCGGCTCGGCCTCCAAGGCCATCAGTGCACCGGCCAGCGCCTGGCGCGCGCTGGGCTTGCCGCTGGCCTGTGCCGAGGCGCGGCGCAACCCGGATGTGCGTGACGGCGCCGCCCATGCATTGGCCTGGCTGGAGCGTGCGGGCCAGCATTTACTGATGTGGGACCAACCCGACTACCCGGCGCTGCTGGCGCAGATCAGCGACGCGCCGCCGCTGCTGTTCGTCGCTGGCGACCCCTCGATCCTGGAAAAACCCCAGCTGGCGATGGTCGGCAGTCGCCGGGCATCACGCCCCGGCATGGACACTGCGGCAGCGTTTTCCCGAAGCTTGGCCGGGGCCGGTTTTGTCATCACCAGCGGCCTGGCCCTGGGCATCGATGCGGCGGCCCATCAGGCGGCGTTGGACGTTGGCGGGCGCACCGTCGGCGTGTTGGGCACCGGCCTGGAAAATTTTTATCCACAGCGCAATCGTCGGCTGGCGGACGCGATGATTGCCCAGGGCAGCGCGGTGTTGTCGGAGTTCCCGTTGGACGCGCCGCCCCATGCCAGCAACTTTCCGCGGCGCAACCGGATCATCAGCGGTTTGTCCCTGGGGGTGTTGGTGGTGGAGGCCAGTGTCGCCAGCGGTTCGCTGATCACCGCGCGACTGGCGGCGGAACAGGGCCGCGAGGTGTATGCCATTCCCGGATCGATCCATCACCCCGGAGCCCGGGGCTGCCATCAGTTGATCCGCGACGGTGCGGCGCTGGTGGAAACCGTCGAGCACATCCTCGAAGCGCTGCGCGGCTGGCAGCGGTTGTCGCCGGCCTCGGAGCCCGTGCCCGTGACCCATCCGCTGCTGCGCCTGCTGCATGCCGCGCCGCTGAGCAGTGAGGCGCTGGCCGACGCCAGTGGCTGGGGCTTGCCCAAAGTGCTGGCGGCGTTGACCGAACTGGAGATGGAAGGCCGCGCCACCTGTGACAACGGACGCTGGTTTGCACGCTAGGTTTTATGGGGAAGATCGGTAAACTGCCCACAGCCTTATTTGCGTTGCGGGAGAATCTTTCATGGTCAACAGTTGGCGTGTGCAACAAGCCGCGCGAGAAATTCGCGCCGGGGCGGTGATTGCCTATCCAACCGAAGCGGTCTGGGGCCTGGGTTGTGACCCGTGGAACGAGGAGGCGGTGGAACGCCTGCTGGCGATCAAGTCGCGGCTGCCCGACAAAGGCCTGATCCTGGTGGCTGATAACATCCACCAGTTCGACTTTCTGTTCGAAGACTTCCCCGAAACCTGGATGGACCGCATGGCCAGCACCTGGCCGGGGCCCAACACCTGGCTGGTGCCGCACCAGAACCTGCTGCCGGAATGGATCACCGGGGTACACGACACCGTCGCGCTGCGGGTCAGCGATCATCCCACCGTACGCGATTTGTGCTCGCTGGTCGGGCCACTGGTGTCCACCTCGGCCAACCCCCAAGGACGCCCGGCGGCGCGCACGCGGATTCGCGTCGAGCAGTATTTCCGCGGGCAGATCGACCTGGTGCTGGGCGGCAACCTGGGCGGGCGCAGGAACCCCAGCGTGATTCGCGACCTCGCTACTGGCAAGGTCGTGCGCCCGGACTGATACCGCGTCATCGTTCATCGCGGGCAAGCCTTGCTCCCACAGAGTAAAACCTGTGGGAGTGAGGCCTACTTTCACAGAGCATGGCCTGCGGGAGATCTGCCTCCACAGAGCATGGCCTGT
>NZ_ATLN01000037.1:0-12652 GCF_000416195.1 Pseudomonas sp. CFII68 | reverse complement strand
GGCGAGCAAGGTGGTTTCGACGGCGGCGTCCTGGCGCTGTTGTTGGGCCAGGAGTTGATCGCCCTGTTGGAATATCGAGCGCTGTACCGAGCCTTGGATTTCGCTGGTCAGGCGTTCTTTCAGGTAGAAGCGCTGGGTGCGGGCCTGGGCCGAGGGTGTGTAGTCGGCCAGGCGATCCAGTGGGTCGTAGTGGTAGCGGCACAGCAGCGTCTTGCGGTTCGCCAACATGACGTCGTTACCCGGAATGGAAAGCGCTTTATTCAGGCGTCACTCTCGTGGCCTGCATGCCTTTGTCGCCCTTTTCGATTTCAAAAAAAACCGTCTGCTTCTGTTTCAATGTTTTATATCCCTCGCCGGCGATGGCCGAGTAATGAACGAACAAATCCTCGCCTCCATTGCCGCAGGTAATGAAGCCATAGCCCTTTGCATCGTTAAACCACTTCACGGTTCCTTTGATTCGGTCGTTCATTTTTATTCTTCCTGCTTGCCCGAATGAAGAAAGGCACAGGGGCTGTGGGTTGCCCAGAGCCTTGTTTGTCGTTGTCACGGCTGCAGGTTAGAACCCGAATGAACAGCTGCCTACTGTCAACGTTGACAGTAGGCAATACCGAGAGGAAATAACGGCTTGCGCGTTGATAGTCGGATGACTGGCGCTGCGGTCAGGCCATGGCTTGTGCCTGCAAGCGCCGGCCGATCACGTCCAGCACATCGCAGCCATCGCGCAACGGAATCGCCAGGAGCAGGGCGAAATCGTGGAGGACGACGGCGTCGGAACTGAGCTCTTCGCGAAAGGCGATGTTTTCCAACAGTTGGGTCACGGCGCGGATGCGGTAGGCGGCGGTTTCGTGGAGGACGTCGAGGGGGGCTTGGGTATCGATGAGCAGGGCGGCGGGGGAGCAGTCGACGCCGGTGAGGGGCATGTATCGGTTCATTGGGTGGAGCCTCATTTAGTTAAATTGGGACTTCTGACCGCAGTGTTCCGAGTCGCCAAACCCGAGTCGCCATGTGGACGACGGGACGAACTATAGGCATCGCGGATTGGCTTGGGCAAGGCTCGCTGTTGCGGGTGATTTCCCAAGTAGTTGTAAGATTTTTGGTCGACGGTGATCGAGCGCCGGTTGTGGCTAGAGATTGCACGCGTCGGGCTGTGGACACTGTGTAGGAGCTGCCGAGTGAAACGAGGCTGCGATCTTTCCCCAGGCACTTGAGTCTCAAGCGAAAGATCAAAAGATCGCAGGCTTCGCCAGCTCCTACAGGGTCCAAGTGCCCTCGCCACGGTTAGCGATGGGCCGTTGCAGTCTCGACCCGTTCGCAGAATTCAGGGTAGAACCCTTTGGCGCTAGGGCCTTGGCAATAGTCCTGCGCCTGGGCCAGGGCGTCGCTGCTGAATTTCAGGCTGCGGGGCATGCCGGCAAAGGTTTCGTAGCCGCCTTGTTGGGTCTTGATGGCGTCGAACCCTGGCATGTCATAGACCAGTTCCACATCATCATCGGCAAGGATCCGCGCCTTGACCGTCACTTGTGTGTACTGCTTGCCCCCTGGCGCGCCGTTGAGCGCTGCCAGGCCATGGCCAACAACCCGCAGCAGGTGCGGGACCCAGGGCTCGCAGTCATCCGCGCATGCACCTGGACGGTAAAGCACCGTCAGCGTTTGCTGGTCGCGGGTCACATCGGTAAGCGTCGGGTCGGAGCGCTTGATGCGGTGTTCGATGGTCAGCCAGGTCTTTTGTTCTTCGCTGGTGCCGTCGGCCAGTTCCGGATTCAGCGGGCCGCGCTGGCATTCGTTGACGCCCAGGACAATGAGCATGCCCGTCAGGATAACGGCGAGGGTCGCGCCGCCGATTTTTACGTTCATGGGCAAACTCTGCTGGAGAAAGCCGCACTGTACGGTAACGGTGCAGGCGATGGCAGGGCGCCTTGAAACGCTGTGCAGGAACAGTGACGCGGTTGCCATTCCCGATCAAAGAAACAGGTTGAAGTAGTCGCCGTCCATTAACCTGCACATTCTGGTGTTCGGGCTTTCGCAGCGATTGTTCACCCACCCTGAAAAGGCCGGTTCCAGGATCTGCTGATACTCCATATTCAGATTTATGTCCCCGTACCGGCACGTGATGGTCGCCCTTGTGGCTGTCTGTATTTCCTCGTCGGCTTCATGGATAACGTACTCGGCACCTTCGAACTGCAACGATGCCGGGTCGACCACGTCCACCAGGCTTTCGCTCTCCCATTCGTGGTCGTCCTGTATCTCGACGAAGAAAACATCTTCCACCGATTCAATGTTTCTATGGATGTCAGTGACGGCAGGGCAGGTTATTTCACCGGCATGGGCGTGGCCGACAATCAGTAAAAGTAACACCGTGCGTCCAGCCAGTATTTTTTTCATCTGCCAGGCTCCAAAAGTCTCCGTTCAACGATTCACGGCTTTGGTCGGGCGGGCTACTGTCAATGTAGGCAGTTATTTATGTCAATTTAGAACTGTATATGGATGTTTGGTAACTTTTAGATATATTAAAAAGCGCAGTTTTCGTTGAATCAGACACTTCTGACGGCCTTTGGAGAATTTTCTGTAATGGCTATCGGCCATTTATGTAATACGTTTAGGAACAATCTGCGTCCGCGCCAGTCCAACGCTCGCTTTACGCCGCTCTTCATGAGCGGCTTTTTCATGGTCTAGAGGATGTCCCGGATGAAGGTTTCACGTGGTTTTGCTCTGTCTTGCCTGTTGACGCTGGCTGCCAGCCCAGCCTTCGCGCAGTTCAGCCTCAGTGATGCAGCCAATGTGGTGTCGGCGATGCAGGGCAACCAAGGCGAGCAGGGCGAGGGCGCCGTGGCCGCCGCGCCGAAAGCCGCCGGCCTGCTCAACACCTTGGGATCGGAACTCAAGATCACGCCGGAACAGGCCATCGGTGGTGCCGGTGCGATGCTGGGGCTGGCGAAGAACCGACTCAGTGAGCCGCAGTTTTCCGAGTTGAGCAAAAGTGTCCCGGGCCTGGATCAGATCGCTGGGAACAGTGCCATCGGCGGGCTCAATGGCCTGGGCGGTTTGCTCGGGGGCGGGTCGGACAAGAATGCACTGCTCGACGGCTTGCTGGGCAACGTCAAGGACACCGGCGACCTGAACAACGCCTTCAGTGCGCTGGGCATGGACAGTGGCATGATCGGCCAGTTTGCCCCGATCATTCTGCAGTACCTCGGCCAACAGGGCGTTGCTGGTTCGCTGCTGCAGAACCTGGGGGGAATTTGGGGGAATGGAGCGGGTGTGTGAGGGTGGCGACATCGGACATCCGCCACAGGGGGATCAGAATTTCAAGCTGAGGTAGTCGGCATTCCCACGCCTGAAAATGTGTGGGGGCTGGCTGGCGCAACGTGTGTCCAGCCCCGGCATCAAGGCCGGTTCTTGGGCCGAGGGGTAATCCAGCGTGAGATTCATCTCACCGTGATTGCAAGTGATGCTGACCCTTGCCGGCAGCTGATTGTCTTCTTCGGATTCCTGGACCGCGAACTCGGCGTCGTTGAAGGGCAGCACCGCCGGGTTGAGCTCCTGCACGGGGCTCTGGCTTTGCCATTCGGGGTCATCCTGCATTTCTACCGTTTCAGTGTGGTCATGGAGTTGTGTCACGGCTGGACAAGTGACTTCTCCAGCGTGGACATGGCCGATCATCAGCAGAATTATTCCGCCGCCGCCCGTCATGAAGTTTCGCATGGGTGTGCTTCCGATTAGGGTTCGGGGACATGGTTATGGCTGGGTCTGGGGAGGGATACTGTCAGGGTTGCCAGTTTTTTATGTTGATTTGGAGTTAATATTTGAATCTTTATTCGTTAAGTTTTGCGGATAGAGTCGACAGTATCAGACTCCGGCACAAAGCCATGATTGATTTTGGATTTTTCCATTGGTGCTAGAAGATCGGGATGGATATGAATGCCCGCTCTTCTGAGCTGGATTATGGACTCTTTGTCTAGTGGAATTGGAGCAAAAAATACATGGTCTCCATCGTCAGGAAGGGAGATTAAGGCATGCTTGTCCATGATGGTGAATCCTTTCGCTGGTAGTGGTTCGGGTTTTGTAATAGGTCGCGGTGGCTTAAGTTTTGGTGCTTTTCTGGGGGGCAATGGCGGAGCCGATGATGGGGTGTTTGTAAGCACCTTTGGCGTTGCGCGGAATAACCTTCTGAGCAATTTTTCGATCCCCCAAATATGCCCTGACGGATCCGTCCGGTTCCTCGGATCGCCTTCACAATACGCATAGGCATTCCCCCCACCCTCCCCAAACGGACTCAAACTATCCGGACTATTAAACCGCATCAACACCGGGTTGAACGCCCGATACCCATTCCCCAACAAATAATGCCCCGTCACCGGATCCGGCCGTTCGCCGTTAAACCCCAGCAAACTGAGCAGACCGTTCGCTACCGGGCGATGGCCGTAAGGGCTATAGGCAAGGGGATGAAGCCGGTTCGCATCGAGCACATTCAACACCGACCGCTGCTGATCGGTCGCCAGCAGGGCGGTATCAACCTTCGTATCCTCGCGCCGACGTTGCGCCAACAACTGGTCTTCATGCTGAAATACGCTGCGCTGCACCGCGCCCTGTATCTCTGTCGCCAATCGGCTTTTGCAATAAAACCGCTGAATTCCAGCCTCAGCAGAAGGCGCACAATCGACCAGCCGATCCAGCGGGTCGTAGCGGTAGCGGCACAATACGGTTTCACGAGGGACAGTAGGCATGCTCCGAACTCCGCGCAAGATCCAAAAAATCCGGACCTCCAGCATCGGAGCTTTTTCAGCCGCTGCCTACTATCAGAACTGTTAGGTTTCCTGGCGTTCGTTGCGCAATTGGGCGATGCGCCGGTCCTTTTCAGTCCAGAGCCGATTAACCCAATCCTGCACCTGCTGGCGAAACACCGGGTCGTTTTCGTAGTCGCCCTGCCACAGCGTAGGGTCCAGTTCGCGGGTCTGGATGTCGATGATGACCCTGGGCACCGCGCCGCTGATCAAGTCCCAGAACCCGGGGATGCGGTCTTGCGGATAGATCACCGTCACGTCCAGCACCGCGTCCAGCTGTTCGCCCATGGCCGCCAGCACGAAGGCCACGCCACCGGCCTTGGGCTTGAGCAGGTGGGTAAAGGGGGATTGCTGTTGTTGGCTTTTGGCGGCGGTGAAGCGCGTGCCTTCGAGGTAGTTGACCACGGTGACCGGTTGGCGCTTGAACAGCTCGCAGGCGGCCTTGGTGATTTCCAGGTCCTTGCCGGCCAGTTCCGGGTTTTTCGCCAGGAACGCCTTGGTGTAGCGCTTCATGAACGGGTAGTCCAGCGCCCACCAGGCCAACCCCAGGAACGGCACCCAGATCAGCTCTTTCTTGAGGAAGAACTTGAAGAACGGCGTGCGCCGGTTGAGGGCCTGGACGAGGGCGGGGATGTCTACCCAGGATTGGTGATTGCTGATCACCAGGTAGGACGTATCGCGGCGCAGGTCGGCGCCGCCGCGGATGTCCCAGCGGGTGGGGATGCACAGGGCGAAGATTAGCTTGTCGATTTCGGCCCAGGTCTCGGCGATCCACATCACCGCCCACGAGGCATAGTCGCGAAAGCGCCCGGGCAGGATCAGTTTGAGCACGGCGAACACCATCAGCGGCCCGAACAGCACCAGGGTGTTGAGCAATAGCAGCAGCGTGACGAAACAGCCGGTGAGCAGGCGGCGCATAGATGACTCTTGCAAACAGGTGGGCGGGCCATGATAAGCAAGCTTCGGGCGGCAGGCCAAATCGGTGTGGACGAAAGTTTCACTTGGGCTTGGCTAAACTGGATGGGCTTTTGTGGCGAGGGGATTTATCCCCGCTGGGGTGCGAAGCGCCCCTGAAACCTGATATCTCGGTGCGCCAGACTGATTGAGCTGACTGTTTTGGGGTTGCTTCGCACCCCAGCGGGGATAAATCCCCTCGCCACAGAGGTAGCGCTTGGCTGGAGTTTCTCTTAGCCATTGCTATCGAAGTCAACCGAACGAATTCATCAGCAACGGTCTAAAACCCCACTCCCACAATGGAAGCCCTAACTACATGAAATCAGTTCTAGCCCTGCTTTCCCTGGTGGCCCTTCCAGTGCTGGCCGCCGAGCCGACCCTGTACGGGCGCTATGAATACATCGCGTTGCCGGAGATCGGTGGCGAAGTGCTCAAGGCCAAGATGGACACCGGCGCCCTGACCGCCTCGCTGTCGGCCAAGGACATCGAGACCTTTACCCGTGACGGCGATGATTGGGTGCGGTTCCGCCTGGCGACCAAGGATGCGAGCAACAAGGTCTACGAACACAAGGTCGCCCGCATCAGCAAGATCAAGACCCGTTCCGAAGAGGATGAGGACGACGACGAAAAGATCGCCCCCACCAAGCGCCCGGTGGTCGATCTGGAGTTGTGCCTGGGTAATGTCAAGCGCACGGTCGAGGTCAACCTGACAGACCGCAGCAGTTTCAATTATCCGCTGTTGATCGGGGCCAAGGCGCTGCGTGAGTTTGGCGCGGCGGTGAACCCGGCGCGGCGGTTTACGGCGGATAAGCCGGATTGTTGAAGGGCGTGCCTGAGGCTGGTGCGGAAAACCCCGGTCGTCTTGTACAAAGCTGCATGTTTCTGTTACGTCAAGTTCTTCCGAGCTTCTTTTTAAGGGGAACTAAATCGATTTGCGAATTTTCTGAGGTATAGACGAAAGTGAAGAGTTCTGGTTTGCATCTATGACGCGCGTAATTGAAAAAGCATTTCCCGGATTTCTTTGTTTATAGTTAAGCCCTCGACTAAGTTGTACTTTGCGAACGTCCTTGATTTTGGTGGCGCCGTTAGATTTACCGTGTGAGTATTCCATCTGAAGTATAGTGGGGGGGGTGTGGGAACCCCATTGGACATGGAATCGTATATGGAACTGTATATGGCGAAGGCTCTCTTGGTGTCATGTTCGACTTCTTTTGCCAGTCTGTAGATTTGTTTTTTATTTAGGTCGCCCAATGGTATATCTGTTGTCCTAAACCGGGCTGTTATCGGATTTATGTTTTTTCCCTTGCTGATGATTGGGTATCCGGCCGTAACTTTATAACCTAAATTATACACATCTACTTTTGGTTTCATTACTCCTATCCCTCGTAAAAATGCTTTTAATCCCGCCCCAAAGTGTCCTGTAGGATCACTCCGATTGATCGGGTCTCCTTCGCAGTACCCATAAGCATTCACCCCCCCCTCCCCAAACGGACTCAAACTGTCCGGACTATTAAACCGCATCAACACCGGATTGAATGCCCGATACCCATTCCCCAATAAATAATGCCCCGTCACCGGATCCGGTCGTTCGCCGTTAAACCCAAGCAAACTGAGCAGCCCGCTTTCCGCCGGACGATGTCCGTAAGGGCTATAGGCAAGTGGATGAACCCGGTTCGCATCAAGCACATTCAACACCGACCGCTGCTGATCAGTCGCCAGCAGGGCGGTCTTCACCTTCGCATCCTCGCGCCGATGTTGCGCCAGTAGCTGATCGTCGTGCTGAAACACGCTACGCTGCACCGCCCCCTGTATCTCCGTCGCCAATCGGCTTTTGCAATAAAAGCGCTGAATACCAGCCTCAGCGGAAGGCGCGCAGTCGACCAGGCGATCCAACGGGTCGTAGCGGTAGCGGCACAATACGGTTTCGCGAGGGGAGGCCGGCATCGACTGAGCTCCATCTGAAGTCCAAAAAAACCGGTCTTCAGCATCAGCCGTTTTCCAGCGCTTGCCAACTATCAGAACTGTTAGTCGTGACCGCCAACCACCGACCAACTCGACTGCCGATTGACGTACCCCAAACCTTGCGGCACCGTTCCGGCAACTTTACTGCCGGGCCCGCAAGCCATGCCTCATATCCTGATTGTCGAAGACGAAGCCGCCATCGCCGATACACTGGTGTTTGCCCTGCAAGGGGAGGGGTTTGACACCACCTGGTTGAGCCTTGGCGCAGCCGCCCTCGAACACCAGAAAAACACCCCGGCGGACCTGATCATTCTCGATGTGGGCCTGCCGGATATCAGTGGATTCGAGACTTGTAAAAAAATCAGACGTTTCAGCGACGTTCCGGTCATCTTTCTTACAGCTCGGGATGGCGAGATCGACCGGATCGTGGGCCTGGAAATCGGTGCCGACGATTACGTGGTCAAACCCTTCAGCCCCCGCGAGGTGGCGGCCAGGGTCCGGGCGATTCTCAAACGCGTGGCGCCGCGTCCGGCGGCGGAGGTGGGCACGGCGTTGTTTCAGGTCGATGCCGACCGTGTGCAGATCAACTATCGCGGCACACCGCTGAACCTCACCCGTCACGAGTTCCGCCTGCTCAATTGTCTGCTGGAGCAACCTGAGCGGGTCTTCAGCCGTGAGCAACTGCTCGATGCCCTGGGCGTGGCCAGCGATGCCGGCTACGAGCGCAGCATCGACAGCCACATCAAGAGCGTGCGCGCCAAGCTGCGCCTGGTCCGGGCCGAGGCCGAGCCGATCCAGACGCATCGGGGACTGGGCTACAGCTACAGCCCGGGGCACAGCTGATGTCGCTGGGGATCCGGATTTTCCTGGTGTATGTGCTGTTTATCGCCTTGACCGGTTACTTCGTGCTCAACACGGTCATGGAGGAAATCCGCCCCGGCGTGCGCCAGTCCACCGAAGAAACCCTGGTGGACACGGCCAACCTGATGGCCGAGATCCTGCGGGACGATTTCAAGGCCGGCACCCTCAACCAGAATCGCTGGCCGCAGTTGCTCAAGGCCTACGGCGAGCGCCAGCCGGCGGCGACGATCTGGGGCTTGCCGAAAAACCAGGTCAGCCATCGCATCTATGTCACCGATGCCAACGGCATCGTGGTGCTCGACTCCAGTGGCGTGGCGGTGGGCCAGGATTATTCGCGCTGGAACGACGTTTACCTGACCCTGCGCGGCCACTACGGCGCTCGCTCGACCCGCAGCGTTGCCGATGATCCGACGTCTTCGGTGATGCACGTCGGCGCGCCGATCCGCGACAACGGCCGCATCATTGGGGTCGTCACCGTCGCCAAACCCAACAGTTCCTTGCAGCCTTATGTCGATCGCACCGAGCGGCGCCTGTTGATCTATGGCGCCGGGTTGGTGGCCCTGGGCTTGTTGCTGGGCGGCTTGTTGTCCTGGTGGCTCAGCGCGGCATTGCGGCGTTTGACGAGCTATGCCCAGGCGGTCAGCCAGGGGCGTCGGGTGGAAGTGCCGCATTATCGTGGGGGCGAGTTCGAGCAACTGGCGGGCGCTGTGGAGCACATGCGCACGCAACTGGAAGGCAAGGCTTACGTCGAGCGTTATGTGCATACGCTGACCCACGAGCTCAAGAGCCCGCTGGCGGCGATTCGCGGGGCCGCCGAGCTGCTGCAAAGCGACATGCCCGCCGCCCAGCACCAACGCTTCGTCAATAACATCGACAACGAAAGTGTGCGCATGCAGCAGTTGATCGAACGGTTGCTCAACCTGGCCCAGATCGAGCAGCGCCAGGGGTTGGAAGAAGAAGTCGCGGTGCCGCTGGCAGCGTTGATGGACGAGCTGCTGGAAGCGCGTGGCGGCTGGATTGAAAGTCGCCAGTTGACGGTTGAACAGCATATCGCTGCCGACCTGACGCTGACCGGTGAGCCGTTCCTGTTGCGCCAGGCCTTGGGCAATCTGCTGGAAAACGCCCTGGACTTCACCCCCGTCAACGGTCGGCTACGTATCAGCGCCGAGCGCAACGGGAACCGCGTCGAGATCCGTTTGTTCAATCAGGCCGCGCCGATTCCCGACTACGCGCTGCCACGCCTGAGCGAGCGCTTCTACTCCCTGCCGCGCCCGGACAGCGGCCGCAAGAGCACTGGCCTGGGGCTCAACTTCGTGGAGGAGGTGGTGCAGTTGCATGGGGGGCAATTCAGTATTGGCAATATCGTGGGTGGGGTTGAGGTGGTGCTGAGGTTGCCTTGAGGGAACTTGGTTAATCTTATTATTGATTAATTTACATAACCATTTTTTAGGTTTAATTTCCCCTCAGCACCGGCGAACAATTTTGTAGACCTGTCAGCAAGCCATGCCTTACGGCGAGATGACTTTCGGTCGGCTGGTCCTATTCGTGGATACACAACCGGGAGCATGAGCATGGTGAGCCTCTGGCAAAAACTGCAGGCCAAGTTGTTGCGCGCCTTCGCCAAGAGAATGAAGGCGAAGTTTACCTACGACGCTGCGTTGTTTCCGTTGCGCGCCGTTGTCGAGCAAACCATCCCGACGCCTTGGGGGCCTGCGCGGGCGCTGTTTTACTGGCCCCATTCGCAGTCCTCGGCAAAGCTGCCGGTGTACCTGAATTTCCATGGCGGTGGCTTTGTCGCGGGGACGCCCGAACACGACGACAGCTATTGCCGTCGACTGGCCCATAACCTGAACTGCCTGGTGGTCAATCTGGACTATGTGCTGGCGCCGGAGCACGCCTTCCCCGCAGGCCCGCGGCAGTGCTTCGCGGTGCTCGAATGGCTGGCCAGCGAAGCCGAAACGCTGGGCATCGATCCTCAGCGTTTCGCCGTCGGCGGCCATAGCGCCGGCGGCAATCTGGCCGCCGCCGTGGCGGGCCTGGCGCGAGGGCATCAGGCGTTGAAGGTGGTGCATCAGTTGATCGACTATGCGGCGCTGGATCTGCACCAGGACCCAGCCTTGAAGACGTCCACCAGTGCCCGGCCACTGCTCAATGCCGGCCTGATGCGCTTCTTCAATAGCTGCTACCTGAGCGATCCGGCACAGGCGCTCGATCCGTTGGCCTCACCCCTGTTGGCGCCGGTCGAGGCGCTGGCGGGGATGCCGGCTGCCACGGTGATCACGGCGCAATACGATATCTTGCGTGCCGAAGGCGAGGCCTACGCCGAGAAGTTACGCCAGGCCGGCGTGCCGGTGCGCCAGCGAATGTTTGAAGGCTGCGACCATATGTTCACCCACCTGGGACCGGACGAGTCGGCCGAGGAGGCCTGGCAGCTGATGGAGGACTCCCTGCGCGAAGCTTTCCAGGCCGTGGACGTGGCGGATGCCGGCGTTCGTGCTCGACACGACGATGGCAGTCTCCACACAATCTCCACAATCGCTCCATAAGCCCAACACACAGCCACCCCAGACTCTCCCTCATTCGAACAGGGAGAGCCCCACATGAACCGCAGTCTCGCCATAAAACTGGGCATGATCGCCCTCTTGATTCTCTTGTTGATGATCCCGTTGTTGATGATCAACGGGCTCATTGATGAGCGCCAGGAACTGCGTGACGGTGTGCTGCAGGACATCGCCCGCAGCTCCAGCTACAACCAGCAACTGATCGGGCCGATGATCGTGGTGCCGTTTCGCAAGAGCGTGAAGGTCTGGAATACCAACGAGAAGACCGGCGTGCGTTTCCTGGAAACCGTCGAGCGAGCGGGCGAGTTGTATTTTTTACCGGAGCAGTTTGAACTCGACGGCCAGATCCGCACCGAAACCCGTGCCCGGGGCATCTACGAAGCGCGCTTGTTCCATGCCGATAACCGGATCGATGGCCGTTTCAAGGTGCCTGAGCGCTACGGTGTAGCCGCCAAGGATTTTGCCGATTACCGCTTCGATGAGCCGTACCTGAGCGTCGGCATCAGCGACATTCGCGGCATCGAGAATGCGCTGACCCTGACGCTCAACCAACAGACCGTCGACTTCCTGCCTGGCTCGCGGCTCGGTTGGCTGGGGCAGGGTGTGCATGTGCCGCTGCCGATGATCACCGCCCAGGGCGGCCCTGAGTTGACCTTCGGTTTCGACCTGCGCCTGCAAGGCACTGGCGAGTTCCAGATTCTGCCAGTGGGCAAATCCACCAAGGTGCACCTGTCGGCTGACTGGCCGCATCCGAGCTTTATCGGCAACTACCTGCCGACCAATCGTGAAATCAATGAGCAGGGTTTCAGTGCCGACTGGCAGACGTCGTTTTTCTCCACCAACCTCCTGGAAACACTGCAAGCCTGCGAACCGAGCGATAGCTGTGAAGCGTTCCGCAGCCGGGCCTTCGGGGTGAGCTTCATCGACCCGGTGGACCAGTACCTCAAGAGCGACCGGGCGATCAAATATGCGCTGCTGTTTGTCGCCCTGACCTTCGCCGGTTTCTTCCTCTTCGAGGTACTCAAGAGCCTGGCGGTGCACCCGGTCCAGTACGCCTTGGTGGGCGTGGCGCTGGCGTTCTTTTACCTGCTGCTGTTGTCGCTGTCGGAGCACATCGGCTTCACCCTGGCGTACTTGGTGTCGGCCAGCGCCTGTGTATTGCTGATCGGGTTCTATGTCTGCCATGTGTTGCGCAGCGTGAGCCACGGCCTGGGATTCTCGGTGGGGCTGGCGGGCTTGTACGGTTTGCTCTACGGCCTGTTGAGCGCCGAGGACTACGCGCTGTTGATGGGCTCGCTGTTGCTGTTCGGCCTGCTGGGCGTGTTCATGGTGCTGACCCGCAAGCTGGACTGGTACGGGGTCGGGTCGAAGCCGGCGGCGGCGATGAGCTTTGATCTGGGAGAGGTGAAATGAGCCGGTCGCTGGGGTTGCGTGAGGACCAGCGGGTGCGGGAGGTGTTGGTGATGCAGATTGCTGGGTTGTTTCCGCTGGATCCGGTGCACTGCCATCGCGGGCAAGCCTTGCTCCCACAGG
>NZ_ATLN01000036.1:0-47564 GCF_000416195.1 Pseudomonas sp. CFII68 | reverse complement strand
CCAGCCCCGGTTCCAGCGCCTGCCGCCAAGCCCGCGGCGCCAGCACCTGCCGCCAAGCCTGCTGCTCCGGCCAAGTCCGCGGGCGGTAGCTGGTACGCTGGCCAGGCACCGGGCAACTACGTAGTGCAGATCCTCGGCACCAGCTCCGAAGCCGCGGCACAGAGCTTCGTCAAGGAGCAGGGCGGCGAGTACCGCTATTTCAAGAAAGTCCTCAATGGCAAGCCGCTGTATGTCATCACCTACGGCAGCTTTGCCAACCGTGATGCAGCCGTTTCCGCCATCAAGGCCTTGCCAGCGAAGGTTCAGGCTGGTAAACCTTGGCCTCGCACTGTCGCCAGCGTCCAACAGGAACTGGCAGCAACTCGCTGAAGATTCGGCGGCCTTACCCAGGCCGCCTCTCCCGGCAACCTCAAAATTTCCGCAGGGGCGGGCGACCTTTCAGGCCGCGCGCCTTGTGGTGTCTGCGTCACAGTAGCGTTTGAGTCGTAGCGGTCGAACCCAAAAAAGTTTTGACTAGCACAGCATATAGCTTTAAACCTTTCACAAATGCGACATGGATTTACGACAGTTCGTCGTCAAATTTGTGAGCCTCTGTGTCGGTGTGTACAATGACCTCCCTTTTGCCCCCGCAAAGCTGGCGTACGTTCGGCGCGGTATGCAACTGGTTGAATTGAAAAGAAATTTGCCTCGATTAGAGGCAGCCTGGTGAGAAAGTGTCTATGAAAGCAGGTCTGTACCAACCAGATGAATTCAAGGATAACTGCGGTTTCGGCCTGATAGCTCATATGCAGGGCGAGCCCAGCCACACCCTTTTGCAAACGGCCATTGAGGCCCTGACCTGCATGACCCACCGTGGTGGGATCAACGCCGACGGCAAGACCGGCGACGGTTGTGGCTTGCTGATTCAAAAGCCCGACGAGTTCCTGCGTGCCGTAGCCCAGGAAACGTTTGGCGTGACCCTGCCCAAGCAGTACGCCGTGGGCATGGTGTTCTTCAATCAGGACCCGGTGAAGGCGCAAGCGGCTCGCGAAAACATGAATCGCGAAATCCTGGCTGCCGGCCTGCAACTGGTCGGCTGGCGCAAAGTGCCGATCGACACCAGTGTCCTCGGCCGCCTGGCGCTTGAGCGCCTGCCGCAGATCGAACAGGTGTTCATCGCCGGCGAAGGCTTGAGCGACCAGGACATGTCGATCAAGCTGTTCAGCTCCCGTCGTCGTTCGTCCGTGGCCAATGCCGCCGACACCGATCACTACATCTGCAGCTTTTCCCACAAGACCATTATCTACAAAGGCCTGATGATGCCGGCGGACCTCACCGCCTTCTATCCAGACCTGAGCGACGAGCGCCTGAAAACCGCGATCTGCGTGTTCCACCAGCGCTTCTCCACCAACACCCTGCCGAAATGGCCGCTGGCCCAGCCATTCCGCTTCCTCGCCCACAACGGCGAGATCAACACCATCACCGGCAACCGCAACTGGGCCGTGGCCCGACGCACCAAGTTCGCCAACGACCTGATGCCGGACCTCGAAGAGCTCGGCCCACTGGTCAACCGCGTGGGCTCGGACTCCTCGAGCATGGACAACATGCTGGAACTGATGGTGACCGGTGGCATCGACCTGTTCCGTGGCGTGCGCATGCTCGTGCCGCCGGCGTGGCAGAACGTCGAGACCATGGACCCGGACCTGCGCGCTTTCTACGAATACAACTCCATGCACATGGAGCCGTGGGACGGCCCGGCCGGTATCGTCATGACCGACGGTCGCTACGCTGTGTGCCTGCTGGACCGTAACGGTCTGCGTCCGGCGCGCTGGGTCACCACCACCAACGGGTTCATCACCCTGGCGTCGGAAATCGGCGTCTGGAACTATCAGCCCGAAGACGTCATCGCCAAGGGCCGCGTAGGCCCGGGCCAGATCTTTGCCGTGGACACCGAGACCGGCCAGATCCTCGACACCGACGCCATCGACAACCGCCTCAAGTCCCGTCATCCGTACAAGCAATGGCTGCGCAAGAATGCCCTGCGCATCCAGGCGACCATGGAAGACAACGACCATGGCTCGGCTTTCTATGATGTCGACCAGCTCAAGCAGTACATGAAGATGTACCAGGTGACGTTCGAAGAGCGTGACCAGGTGCTGCGTCCGCTGGGCGAGCAGGGCTACGAAGCGGTCGGCTCCATGGGTGACGACACGCCGATGGCCGTGCTGTCGCAGCGCGTGCGTACGCCGTACGACTATTTCCGCCAGCAGTTCGCCCAGGTGACCAACCCACCGATCGACCCGCTGCGCGAAGCGATCGTGATGTCCCTGGAAATCTGCCTCGGTGCCGAGCGCAACATTTTCCAGGAGTCGCCGGAACACGCCTCGCGGGTGATCCTCAGCTCGCCGGTCATTTCCCCGGCCAAGTGGCGCTCGTTGACCAACCTCGACCGCCCGGGCTTTGCGCGCCAGGTCATCGACCTGAACTACGACGAAAGCGTCGGCCTGGAAGCGGCGATCCGCAACGTTGCCGATCAGGCTGAAGAAGCCGCGCGCGCCGGTCGTACCCAGATCGTGCTCAGCGACCGTCATATCGCGCCGGGCAAGCTGCCGATCCATGCCTCGCTGGCCACCGGTGCGGTGCACCATCGCCTGACCGAAAAAGGCCTGCGCTGCGACTCCAACATCCTGGTAGAGACCGCCACCGCCCGCGATCCGCATCACTTCGCGGTGCTGATCGGTTTCGGTGCCTCGGCGGTGTATCCGTTCCTGGCCTATGAAGTGCTGGGCGACCTGATCCGTACCGGTGAAGTGCTGGGCGACCTCTATGAGGTGTTCAAGAACTACCGCAAGGGCATCACCAAGGGCCTGCTCAAGATCCTGTCGAAGATGGGTATCTCGACCATCGCCTCGTACCGCGGCGCGCAACTGTTCGAGGCCATCGGCCTGTCCGAAGAAGTCTGCGAGCTGAGCTTCCGTGGTGTGCCGAGCCGCATCAAAGGTGCGCGTTTCGTCGACATCGAAGCCGAACAGAAAGCCCTGGCCGCCGAAGCCTGGAGCCCGCGCAAGCCGATCCAGCAGGGCGGTTTGCTGAAGTTCGTCCATGGTGGCGAATACCACGCCTACAACCCGGACGTGGTCAGCACCTTGCAAGCCGCCGTGCAGCAGGGCGACTACAGCAAGTTCAAGGAATACACCTCGTTGGTGGACAACCGTCCGGTGTCGATGATTCGCGACCTGCTCAAGGTCAAGACCCTCGACACGCCGCTGGACATCAGTGAAATAGAGCCGCTGGAATCGGTGCTCAAGCGCTTCGATTCGGCCGGTATTTCCCTGGGCGCCTTGTCCCCGGAAGCCCACGAAGCCCTGGCCGAAGCCATGAACCGCCTCGGTGCGCGTTCCAACTCCGGTGAAGGCGGCGAAGACCCGGCGCGCTACGGCACCATCAAGAGTTCGAAAATCAAGCAGGTGGCGACCGGCCGCTTCGGTGTGACGCCGGAATACCTGGTCAACGCTGAAGTGCTGCAGATCAAGGTTGCCCAGGGCGCCAAGCCCGGCGAAGGCGGCCAGCTGCCCGGCGGCAAGGTCAACGGCCTGATCGCCAAGCTGCGCTACGCGGTACCCGGCGTGACCCTGATCTCGCCGCCGCCGCATCACGACATCTACTCGATCGAAGACTTGTCGCAACTGATCTTCGACCTCAAGCAGGTGAACCCGAAGGCGCTGGTCTCGGTGAAACTGGTGGCGGAAGCCGGCGTTGGCACCATCGCGGCCGGCGTGGCCAAGGCTTATGCCGACCTGATCACCATCTCCGGCTACGACGGCGGCACCGGCGCATCGCCGCTGACTTCGATCAAGTACGCTGGCGCACCGTGGGAACTGGGCCTGGCCGAAACTCACCAGACCCTGCGCGGCAACGATTTGCGCGGCAAGGTCCGGGTGCAGACCGACGGTGGCCTGAAAACCGGCCTGGACGTGATCAAGGCCGCCATCCTCGGCGCCGAGAGCTTCGGCTTCGGCACCGCGCCGATGATCGCCCTGGGCTGCAAATACCTGCGCATCTGCCATCTGAACAACTGCGCCACTGGCGTGGCGACCCAGAACGACAAGCTGCGCAAGGACCACTACATTGGTACCGTCGACATGGTGGTGAATTTCTTCACCTACGTGGCCGAAGAGACCCGTGAGTGGCTGGCGAAGCTGGGCGTGCGCTCGCTTGAAGAGCTGATCGGCCGTACCGATCTGCTGGAAGTGATCGAAGGCCAGACCGCCAAGCAGCATCACCTGGACCTGACCCCATTGCTGGGCAGCGATTACATTCCGGCAGACAAGCCACAGTTCTGCCAGGTTGATCGCAACCCGCCATTCGACAAGGGTGAGCTGGCCGAGAAGATGGTCGACATGGCCGCTGCGGCGATCAACGACCTGAGCGGTGCCGAGTTCGACCTGGATATCTGCAACTGCGACCGTTCCATCGGCGCACGGATCTCCGGCGAAATCGCGCGCAAGCACGGCAACCAGGGCATGGCCAAGGCGCCGGTGACCTTCCGCTTCAAGGGCACCGCAGGCCAGAGCTTCGGCGTCTGGAACGCCGGTGGCCTGAACATGTACCTGGAAGGCGATGCCAACGACTACGTGGGCAAGGGCATGACCGGCGGCAAGCTGGTCATCGTTCCGCCCAAGGGCAGCGTCTACAAGACTCAGGACAGTGCCATCATCGGCAACACCTGCCTCTACGGCGCCACGGGCGGCAAGCTGTTCGCCGCCGGCACCGCAGGCGAGCGTTTTGCCGTGCGTAACTCCGGGGCCCACACTGTGGTGGAAGGCACCGGCGATCACTGCTGCGAGTACATGACCGGTGGTTTTGTCTGCGTGCTGGGCAAGACCGGTTATAACTTCGGCTCAGGCATGACCGGCGGTTTCGCCTACGTGCTCGACCAGGACAACACCTTCGTTGACCGGGTCAACCACGAACTGGTGGAAATCCAGCGGATCAGCGGCGAGGCGATGGAAGCCTATCGCAGCCACCTGCAAAACGTGCTGAACGAGTACGTCACGGAAACCGACAGCGAGTGGGGTCGTGAACTCGCCGAGAACCTCGATGACTACTTGCGCCGTTTCTGGCTGGTCAAGCCCAAGGCTGCCAACCTGAAGTCGTTGCTTTCCAGCACTCGTGCCAACCCGCAGTGATATGCGCCTGAAGAGTTTGATGAGGTTTTAACAATGGCTGAACGTCTGAATAACGACTTCCAGTTCATCGATGTCGGGCGCAAGGATCCGAAGAAGAAACTGTTGCGTCAACGCAAGAAAGAGTTCGTGGAAATCTACGAGCCTTTCAAACCCCAGCAGTCGGCCGACCAGGCCCACCGCTGCCTGGGTTGTGGTAACCCGTATTGCGAATGGAAGTGCCCGGTGCACAACTTCATTCCCAACTGGTTGAAACTGGTGGCCGAGGGCAACATCCTCCAGGCCGCCGAGCTGTCCCACCAGACCAACACCCTGCCGGAAGTCTGTGGCCGGGTGTGCCCGCAGGATCGCCTGTGCGAAGGTGCGTGCACCCTCAACGACGGTTTTGGCGCGGTGACCATTGGTTCGGTGGAGAAGTACATCACCGACACCGCGTTCGCCATGGGCTGGCGTCCGGACATGTCCAAGGTCAAGCCGACCGGCAAGCGCGTGGCGATCATCGGTGCCGGCCCGGCGGGCCTGGGCTGTGCCGATGTGCTGGTGCGTGGTGGCGTGACCCCGGTGGTGTTCGACAAGAACCCGGAAATCGGCGGTCTGCTGACCTTCGGCATCCCCGAGTTCAAGCTGGAAAAGACCGTGCTGAGCAATCGTCGCGAAGTCTTCACCGGCATGGGCATCGAGTTCCGCCTGAACACCGAGGTGGGCAAGGACGTGACCATGGAGCAACTGCTCGAAGAATACGATGCGGTATTCATGGGCATGGGCACCTACACCTACATGAAGGGCGGCTTTGCCGGTGAGGATCTGCCAGGCGTCTACGACGCACTCGACTTCCTGATCGCCAACGTCAACCGCAACCTGGGCTTTGAAAAGTCGCCGGAAGATTTCGTCGACATGAAAGGCAAGAAGGTCGTGGTGCTCGGCGGTGGCGACACGGCGATGGACTGCAACCGTACGTCGATTCGCCAGGGCGCCAAGTCGGTGACCTGTGCCTACCGTCGTGACGAAGCCAACATGCCCGGCTCGCGCAAAGAGGTGAAGAACGCCAAGGAAGAAGGCGTGAAGTTCCTCTATAACCGCCAGCCGATCGCCATTGTCGGTGAAGACAAGGTCGAAGGCGTGAAAGTGGTCGAGACCCGTCTCGGCGAACCGGACGCCCGTGGCCGCCGCAGCCCCGAGCCGATTCCCGGTTCCGAAGAGATCATCCCGGCCGACGCCGTGGTCATCGCCTTCGGTTTCCGTCCAAGCCCGGCGCCGTGGTTCGAGCAGTTCAGCATCCAGACCGACAGCCAGGGCCGCGTCGTGGCGCCGGAGCAGGGTCAGTACAAGCACCAGACCAGCAACCCGAAGATCTTCGCCGGTGGCGACATGGTCCGCGGTTCCGACCTGGTGGTGACGGCGATCTTCGAAGGCCGCAATGCGGCGGAAGGGATCCTGGATTACCTGCAAGTCTGACCGAACGACACCAAACCCTGTGTGTGAGCTTTGTGGGAGCAAAGCTTGCTCGCGATCCAGGCGCCTCGGTACTCAAGAGACCGCGGTGTTTTCATCGCGGGCAAGCCTTGCTCCCACAAAAAAAGCTCCCACAGGTGTTTTGTGGGGTTGCGCAAGTTGTGCTGCCCCGCGACAAATTGCCCCGATAGATAAAAGGCACGGCTCTTGCCGTGCCTTTTGCGTCGCGCTCTGAGAAAATGCCCGCACTTTTTTTCCGGATGCCGACATGACTGCCCTGAAGAACGACCGTTTCCTTCGCGCCCTGCTCAAGCAACCCGTAGACGTCACCCCGGTGTGGATGATGCGCCAGGCCGGTCGCTACCTGCCGGAATACCGCGCCAGCCGCGCCAAGGCCGGTGACTTCATGAGCCTGTGCATGAACCCCCAGTTCGCTTGCGAAGTGACGATGCAGCCGCTGGATCGGTATCCGCAGCTGGACGCGGCCATCCTGTTCTCCGACATCCTGACCATTCCCGATGCCATGGGCCAAGGCCTGTACTTCGAGACCGGCGAAGGTCCGCGCTTCAAGAAAGTCATCAGCACCCTGGCCGACATCGAGGCCCTGCCGATTCCCGATCCACAGAAAGACCTGGGCTACGTCATGGACGCGGTCAGCACCATCCGCCGCGAGCTCAATGGTCGTGTGCCGCTGATCGGTTTCTCTGGCAGCCCATGGACCCTGGCCACCTACATGGTCGAAGGCGGCTCGTCGAAGGACTTCCGCAAGACCAAGGCAATGCTCTACGACAACCCGCAAGCCATGCACCTGTTGCTGGACAAGCTGGCCCAGTCGGTCACGTCCTACCTCAACGGCCAGATCCTGGCCGGTGCGCAAGCGGTACAGATCTTCGACACCTGGGGCGGCAACCTGTCGGCGGCGGCGTACCAGGAATTCTCCCTGGCCTACATGCGCAAGATCGTCAGCGGCCTGATCCGCGAGCACGAGGGTCGCAAAGTCCCGGTGATCCTGTTCACCAAGAACGGCGGCCTGTGGCTGGAAAGCATCGCCGATGTCGGCGCCGACGCCCTGGGCCTGGATTGGACCTGCGACATTGGCAACGCTCGTGAGCGCGTCGGTCACAAGGTCGCCCTGCAAGGCAACATGGACCCGACCGTGCTCTACGCCAAGCCTGAAGCCATTCGTGCTGAAGTCGGGCGCATCCTGGCCAGCTACGGCAGTGGCAGCGGCCATGTGTTCAACCTCGGCCATGGCATCACCCCGGAAGTCGACCCCGAACACGCTGGCGCCTTCCTACGGGCGGTGCATGAATTGTCGGCGCAATATCACGTCTGATTGCGGTCCCTGTCACCCAGCCTGTCCGGACCTGCGCCGGACAGGCTTTTTTATGCGCGCTTGTTTAACGATCCGACCTAAAGCAGCCAATGGCTTCTTTTGGGTGTGTTTGTTTGTCTTTGGTTGAGAGTTATTTCTGTTCGTAAGATGTTTCTCTAGTTATGTAGGGGAAATCGATTCAGAGATCATTCCTTCTATGTTGAGAGATTTTTCCTACATAGGGAGTGTTCGACTTTCTATAAGGTTCCGGTCACTTGCAAGGGTGTGCGCTGAGCGGTCTGGCGCACCTTTCAAGAGGACGGTGATCCGTCTTTCATTTTGATGACTAGTCTGGAACTTATATGAAGAATAACTTCAACAAGAGCAATCTATTAACGGGGTGTGCGTCCTCATTAGTTCTGTTGTCGGCCATGGCGGCATCCCAAAGTGTACTGGCCCATGGTTACCTCGACGTGCCACCTTCGCGTGCATTGCTGTGCCAGAAAGGCGAAAACAAAAATTGCGGGCAAGCGCAATACGAGCCACAAAGTACCGGTGAAACCTTTAAAGGTTTCCCCAATGGAGTGGGCGGTGCCCCGCTGCAAGGTCCCATTGACGGTAAAATCGCCAGCGGCGGCCACGCCATGTTTTCCGCCCTCGATGCCCAGTCGGCCACGCGCTGGCACCTGACTGAAATCAATGACCGCAATATTGCCTTTAAATGGCACTACACCGCGGCGCACCCAGCGACCAAGCACGAATACTTCATCACTCGCGACGGTTGGAATCCCAACGAAGCGCTCAAACGAGCCTCGTTCGACAGCACGCCGTTCTGTACGGTGGATGGCGGTAATCAACTCCCGGTAGCAGGTGCCCCGCATAACTGCGTCATTCCCGACAGCAAGACGGGTCATCACGTCATCCTGGCGGTCTGGACGGTTGGTGACACCGCCAATGCGTTCTATGATCCGGCGGATGTGAACATTCTCGCCGAAGCCGCATTGCCGGGCGGCTGGCAGCCGGTGGGCAGCATTGCGCCATCGACCTCATTGCTGGTGGGTGACAAGGTCAAGGCCCGGGCGTTCTCCGCGACCGGCGAAAGTGCCGAATACAGCGTAGAAATCAGCATCGACAACGCCGAGGAAGGCAAGCCTGAGAACTGGTCGTTCAAACTGGCCGAAGCCATCAACAACGCTCACCCCCTGATTCGTGCCGGTATTCGTGACGAAGACGGCAACATCACGCCGATCAAGGGCGCCAACAGCCTGTACGCCCAGGACGAAAGTGGCGTTAAGCGCTATGAAGTGCAACTGGACATGAAGGAAGACGCTGGCGCCAGCATGGAAATTTCTTCCCTGCAGCCAGAGTACGTACTCGACAAAGGTCGGGTCAGCATGGCCTTCACCGCGCAGACGAACCGCAGGATGAACCTTGAAGCCACGCTGTTCGATGAGAAGAACAAGCAGGTCGGTGTCGTTAGTCAGACCGTGGGTGAAGGCAGCACCGGCCTGAACCTGGACGTGCGCAGCGCGCCTGGCGCTCACACCCTGACACTGGTGGGGACCACCGAAGACGGGCGCACCAATCGCCAGGACACCCAGGCGGTCACCTTGACCGGCGAGGGCGCAGGCATCGAGTACGACTTCGTGTTCCCTGAAGGCCTCAGCGACTACACCGCCGGCACGAAAGTGCTGCAGCCCAAGACTGACGAAGTCTTCGAGTGCAAGCCGTTCCCGGCGTCCGGCTACTGCAAGCAGTACAGCCCGACGTCGAACGGTTTCGAGCCGGGAGTCGGTGCGTCCTGGCAGAGCGCCTGGGACAAGCTGTAAGTCCTGACAGGCATGGCCCCAGGCGATCCGCACGGGTTGCCTGGGGCCTTCATACGAGCGCGCAGTGATGTCTATCAATTACTCCAGGCGACGGGTGCTGCTGCACTGGGTGTCGGCGGCCATTATCTTATGGGCGTTGGTGTCCGGTTTTTATGTGGCGTTCAACCCGGTGTCAGCTTCGACCGAACAGTGGATCGGCTCACTCAATGTGTCGCTGACCACGCTGTTCATTCCATTTTTCGTGTGGCGGGCCTGCCTGTTTTTCGGCGCGCTGGAAGCCCGTGGAACCGCGTCTTCATTTACACAGTGGCTAGCCCTGGCGGTACACACGCTGATCTACCTGGTCATTGGCATCGTGCTGGTGACTGGTGTGCTGATGATGAAAAGCGCCATCAGTGTCTTCGGCATTGTTCACATCCCCCAGCCACTGGGCGATCCGGCACTGATCGAACTGGCCAACACCGTCCACACCCTGTCTTGCGTGGTGCTTGCGATGCTGGTCGCGCTGCATCTGTGCGCTGTGCTCTGGCATGAGTTTTCCGGACGCCGGGTGGTGCGGCGAATGTCCTTCGCCAAGCCCGCGGGCACGATCCAGAGCGCACAACGGTGAGCCTGTCTTTTCGGGTCGGCAGCCGTCTGCCGAAGCTGCTGCTGGTGCTCCTGCCGCTGCTGTACGGGATCTTCCTGGCCGGGCAAGAGTGGCGCTTTCGCCAGGTATTGGGCCGTGATGTACCGGTGCTGACCAACCCGCCGGTGGCTCCTGTCCGCGACCTGCCCAACGTCCAGGCCGTGGCCACGGTGCTTGGCCTGGCGCCTGAAGGTGCCCACGCCCCGAGCGCCGAACCGATTACGTTGCAAGCCAGTTTTGTCACCGACCAAGGCTTGTCCCGGGCATTGCTCGCGGACGCTGCCGGCCCGCGCATTTATCAGGTGGGTGAGCGCTTGCCCGGTGGCAGCGTGCTGCGCCGGGTCGAGGCCAGCCATGTGACGTTGTGGCGCAACGGACGTGAAGAACGGTTGGCCCTGCAACACGCGGTCAAGCCCTTGCTACGCCGGTTGGAGCTCGAAGACGGGCGCCATGCCGCGCTGCATTCCTCGCAATACCTACGCCCGGTGGCCGGGCAATCAGAGTGATCGAATTCATGAACAGCTTTATCCGGGGCCGTGTTTCGCGGGTCCTGCTCTGCCTCGCCACGTCGTGCCTACTGACGCCCGCCGGTTTGCTACAGGCCGAAGAGACCCAGTGGCAACTGGCGATGAACAACGCGGAACTGCGCGATGTGGTCGAGGAGTTCTCCGCGATCCTGGGCAAGACCGTGGTGCTCGATCCCCGGGTGTCGGGGCGCATCACCGTCATGTCCCGTGAGGCGCTGGACCGCGAAGGCGTGCGGCGGTTGTTCTATTCGGTACTCGATGCGCATAACTTCACCGTGATCGACGAAGGCGAGCGGATCCTGATCACCCCGGTCAGCGAGGCCAAGACGCGCGCCGGAATCACTGATGCGAAAAGCGCCACGCCGTCGCAGTTCGTCACCCGGGTCATCGACCTGCAATCGAGCATTGCCGCCGACGTCGCCGGGCTGGTTCGGCCCTTGGTGTCGGCCAATGGTTACGTCGGCCCTTCGGTATCGTCCAACGCGCTGGTGGTCACCGATACGGCTGCCAATGCCCAGCGCATTGCCGACGTGGTTCGGCAGTTGGACTCAGGGCGCAACCGCAATCATGTGGTGGTGCGGTTGCGGCATGCCCAGGCCGGCGATATCGCACCGCTGATGGAAGCCGCCGGTGGCAAGCGCGAGGGCGATATGGCGGGCCTGGTGATCGCCGATGCCCGCAGCAATCGTCTGGTGATCATCGGCGCACCGGCGGTGCGTCAGCGCTTGGTCGACCTGGCTCGGACCCTCGATGTCCCTGCCGTCGTCTCCCAGGACAACGCCCGGGTCATCCGTCTGCGCCATAGCGATGCCAAGCAATTGGCCGAGGTGCTGGAAGGCGTCGGGCAGGATAAAAAAACCACGCCGACCCTGGCCGGCCAGCGGGACATTGCCGCCACCCGCCCGTTCATGATCAAGGCCGATGAAAGCCAGAATGCCCTGGTGCTGATCGCCGATCCGGCCCAGGTCCGCATCATCGAAAACATCGTCCGTGAACTGGATCAACCTCGGGCCCAGGTGCTTATCCACGCGGCCATCGTGGAGGTTTCCGGGGACATTACCGAAGCCTTGGGCGTGCAGTGGGGCCTCGACAGAGGCAGCGCGACCGGATTCATCAACTTCCCGGGAACCGACATCCCGATCATCGGCAACCTGAACCTCAGCGAACTGGATAAAGGACCGGAAGGCGCGATCCTGCGGCTGGGCGGCGACCGCTTCAGTGCGCTGATCTCGGCGCTGGCGAGCAATACCCACAGCAACCTGCTGTCCACACCCAGCCTGCTGACCCTGGATAATCAGGAAGCGGAAATCATCGTGGGCCAGAACGTCCCGTTCAAGACCGGCTCCTACGCCACCAGCGGTAACGGTGCGGACAATCCGTTCACCACCGTCGAACGCAAGGACGTCGGCATCAGCCTCAAGGTCAAGCCGTACATCAACGAAGGCTCGACCTTGCGCCTTGAGGTCGAGCAGGAAGTCTCGGACATCGCGCCGTCGGTCTCCGGTGTGGACTCCTCGGACCTGATCACCAACAAGCGGGCCTTGAAGAGCACGATCCTGGCGGACGATGGCGAGATCATCGTGATCGGCGGCTTGATCCGCGACAGTGTTCGCACCCAGCAAAGCGGTGTGCCGTTGCTGCGCAGTATTCCGTACCTGGGCGCGCTGTTTCGCTGGAACCGCGACACCCAGACCAAAAGCAACCTGATGGTATTCCTGCGCCCGACCATCGTGCGCAGCAACGAAGACCTCGCCGAGGTGAGCCGCCAGCGCTATGACGCGCTCCGGGACCTGAGCAAGCCGGGCTCGCGGAAAAACAATTCGCTGTTGCTGCCGCGGGACGCTCGCCAGTTGTTCGAATCCTCCCCGCAAGCGCCGTCGGCCGACCCGCGCCCACAGCGCTCCGGTGACCTGTGAGCGAGCCGTTGCCCTTTGGTTTCGCCAGGCGCCTGGGCGTGTTGCTGGAAGGCGAGGGGCCGACCTTGAGCTTGGTCATGCGCCGCGATACGCCCTTGACCGCCGTGGCCGAAGTGCAACGTCTGTGCGGTCGAGATTTGCCTATCCTGGTGCTGGAGCCGGCGCCGTTCGCCGCGCGCCTGGCCAGCGTCTATCGCCAGGGCCAGAGCGCCGCCGAACAGGTCGCCCAAGGTCTGGACGAGGAACTGGACCTGCTCAGCCTGGCCGACCAGATGCCGCAGACCACCGACCTGCTGGAGCAGCAGGGCGATGCGCCGATCATCCGGTTGATCAATGCCTTGCTCAGCGAGGCCGTCCGCGAACACGCGTCGGACGTGCACCTGGAAACGTTCGAACAGTACCTGTCGGTGCGCATGCGCATCGACGGTCAGTTGCAGGAAATGCTCCGTCCGCGTCGGGAACTGGCGAGTCTGCTGGTGTCGCGAATCAAGGTCATGGCGCGCCTGGACATCGCCGAGAAACGCGTGCCCCAGGACGGTCGAATGGCCTTGCGCCTGGCCGGGCACGAAGTCGATGTGCGGGTCTCGACGCTGCCTTCGGCCCATGGCGAGCGCGTGGTGCTGCGCCTGCTCGACAAGCAGGCCGGGCGCCTGGAGCTGCAGCGCCTGGGCCTGCCCGACGACACCCTGGCGAGTTTGCGTCAGTTGCTCGGCAAGCCCCACGGCATCGTGTTGGTCACCGGACCCACGGGGTCGGGGAAAACCACCAGCCTGTACGCGGCGCTGAGCAGCATCAACGACCAGAGCCGCAACATCCTCACCGTCGAAGACCCGATCGAATATCACCTGCCGGGCATCGGCCAGATGCCGGTCAACCCGAAAGTCGACATGACCTTCGCCCGTGGTTTGCGGGCCATTTTGCGCCAGGACCCGGACGTGGTGATGGTCGGCGAAATACGCGACCGCGAAACCGCCGAAATCGCCGTCCAGGCGTCGCTGACCGGGCACCTGGTGCTCTCGACCCTGCACACCAACACCGCCGTCGGCGCGGTCACGCGGCTGGTGGACATGGGCGTGGATGCCTATCTGCTGGCGTCGTCCCTGGCCGGCATCGTCGCCCAGCGCTTGTTGCGCAGCTTGTGCCCGTCCTGCAAGACGCCTTATGTGGCCGACGCCGCTACGAGTCGGCGTCTGGGCCTCGACGCCGATGCCGCGCCCCGATTGTTCAAGGCCCAGGGCTGCGAGCACTGCCAGAAGGGTTATCGCGGGCGCTTCGGTATTTATGAACTGGTGAATGTCAGCGCCGCCCTGTCGCAACTGATTCATCAGGGCGCCACCGAGCAGGCGCTGGCCGTCGAGGCGCGCAAGACCTCCCGCAGCCTGTTTCAGGACGGTCGCCAGCGGGTGCTGGAAGGCCTGACCAGCGTCGACGAACTGCTGCGCATCACCCAGGAGGATTAGCACCGTGCCGACCTTCGACTATCGGGCCGAAGACGCCCAGGGCCGCCGCTGCAAGGGCCGTGTGGAAGCCGACAGCCCGCGCCATGCTCGCCAGTTGCTGCGCGAGCGCGGCTTGCTGCCCAGCGAACTGGCTGAAGCCAAGGAACCGCGAACCCTGGGCGGGCGACATGCCGGGGCGCGTTTGAGCCCGGCAGATCTGGCGTTGCTGACATTGCAGCTGTCCACCTTGATCCAGGCCGGCCTGCCCCTCGAAGAGTCCCTGGGAGCGGTGGCGCAACAGAGCCAGAAGCGCCGCGTCGCCCACCTGCTGGCGGCGGTGCGCAGCCGGGTGATGGAAGGCCATGCGTTGGCGACGGCACTGAGGGCCTTTCCCCAGGCGTTCCCCGAGCTGTTCTGCGCCACGGTCGCGGCGGGCGAGCAATCCGGGCACCTGGGGCAAGTCTTGGAGCAACTGGCGAGCTACACCCAGGCGCGCCAGGCGTCACGCCAGCGCATTCAACTGGCGTTGGTGTACCCGCTGATCCTGATGCTGGCCTGTGTCGCGATTGTTGGTTTCCTGCTGGGTTACGTGGTGCCGGATGTGGTGAAGATTTTCATCGACAGCGGCCAGCCGTTGCCCTGGCTGACCCAGGCGCTGATCGCCGTGAGCGATGGCTTGCGCCGCTATGGCCTGCTGCTGCTCGGTGCGCTGGCCGGGCTGCTCGGGTTGTGGCGTTGGAGCCTGCGCCAACCGGCGTGGCGCCTGCGCTGGCACCGTGTGTTGCTGCGGCTGCCGGTGTTGAGCGAAGTGCTGCGGGCGATGGAGGCGGCCCGATTCGCCAGCACCCTGGCGATCCTGAGCAAAAGCGCCGTGCCTCTAGTGGATGCCTTGCACATCGCCGCGCAGGTGATCGGCAACCTGACGATTCGCGCCCGCATGGCCGACGTCGCTCGTTCGGTCCGCGAAGGCGGGACCCTGACCCGTGGCCTGGAGCAGGGCGGTGATATCCCGCCGCTGATGTTGCACATGATCGCCAGCGGCGAACGGGCCGGCGAGCTCGACAACATGCTCGCTCGGGCCGCCGAACAACAGGAGGCCAGCCTTGCGGCGCGTATCGCGCTGGTGGTGAGCCTTTTTGAACCGGCCATGTTGGTGTTGATGGGCGGCGTCGTGCTGCTGATCGTCATGGCCATCCTCCTACCGATCCTGAGCCTCAACCAATTGGTGAATTGACCGATGAAATTTCAAAGCAAGCGACCTGCACGCCCTCAACGCGGCTTCACCCTGATCGAAATCATGGTGGTGGTGGTCATCATTGGCGTGCTGGGCGCCATCGTGGTGCCGCAGTTCATGAGCCGACCCGACCAGGCCAAGGTCACGGCCGCCCGCACCGACATCCAGGCGATCACCACGGCCCTGGAAATGTACCGCCTCGACAACCTCCAGTACCCCTCGACCCAACAAGGTCTGGAGGCCTTGAGCAAACGCCCGTCCGGCACGCCCGCGGCCAGGAACTGGAACCCCCAGGGCTATCTGAAAAGCCTGCCGATCGACCCTTGGGGCACGCCCTACCAGTACCTCAATCCGGGGCACAAATCCGTCGATGGCAGCTATGACCTGTACTCGCTGGGCGCCGATGGCGTGTCGGGCGGCGAAGGCATGGCGGCTGACATCGGCAATTGGGTCGAGTGAATATGGGGCGTCATTGTCGGGGCTTCACCTTGCTGGAACTGATGGTCGTCATCGTGCTGATCGGGGTACTGGCGGGCATGGTCAGCTTCGCCACGGGATCGAGCCCGGCACGTGAGGCCCGGCAACAAGCCCAAGACTTCGTCCGTGTGGTCCAGCAGTTGCGCGAGCGGGCGGTACTGGACGGGCAGGAATACGGTGTGCGCGTGCAGCCTCTTAGTTACCAGGCGTTGCGCCTTGAAGCCCAGGGCTGGACGGCGGTGTCGGCGTTGCATCGATTGCCTGAGGGGCTGACGCTCGGGTTGGAGCAGGACGGTCATGTCCTCAGGCTCGATGATGTTCAAGGTCCACCGCAGTTGTTGATGCTCAGCAGTGACGAGATCAGCCCCTTCAGGCTGCTCATCAAAGTCGCCGGGCAGACGATTTCCCGGGTGTCGAGCGATGGATTGGCGGAGCCGCTGATCGATGACTGACCCTCGCAGGCCGGCTGCCGGTTGCCGCGGCTTCACGCTGTTGGAAGTCGTGATCGCCCTGGCGATTTTCGCGACGCTGGCGGCTGCCGTGCTCTCGGCCAGTCAGTTCGTGCTCAAGCAAAGCGCTGGCCTGGAGGACCGTCTGTTCGGCGCCTGGCTGGCGGACAATCAGTTGAGCGAACTGCGCCTGCAAGCCGATACGCCACCGGGGCAACAGCGGCTGAGCCGGCACCTGGATCGTCGCGACTGGGTCTTGCAACAACGTATCGCCCCAGCCGCTGATGCGCGCCTGCTGCTGGTCGAGATTCAGGTCAGCCGTGTCGACAGCGCGACGGTCGTGCACCGCACCACCGGATGGATCCGCAGCCGTGATGAATAAGCAGTCGGGCTTCACCTTGTTGGAACTGGTCATCGCCATCGGCATTTTTGCCCTGCTCGGCCTGGCCAGTTGGCGGCTGTTCGACGGCGTTGTGCGCACCCAGCAGGGGACCGGTCAGCATGAGCGCGACATCCGGGCCTTGCAGCGTGCCGTCGGCGTGATCGAGCGGGATGTGTGGCAGGCGGTTGCCGGCTCGGTCGTGCTCGCGCCGGGGCGTTTGCAACTGCAGCGCAGCCATTGGCGCAATCCACTGGACCAGCCACGCAGCGAACGGCAGACGGTGAGCTATCGGCTCGAGGGTGCCGCGTTGTGGCGCGACGGTGTCGGCGAAGGCACGTCCCTTGTGCAGCAGCAGAAGCTGCTCGACGACGTACACGGCCTGAGCTGGCGTGTGTTCGACCCACAACGGGGCTGGCACAGCGAAACCGCGGGCGACATTGCGCCGCTGGCGTTGGAGTTGATCGTGTCGGCGGGGCGTTTCGAACAGGTCCGTCGGGTGTTGCTGTTGCCGGGGGCGTTGCCATGAGCCGACAACGCGGTGTGGCGCTGATCAGCGTGCTGCTGGTGCTGAGCCTGGCCTTGCTGCTGGTCGGTGGCCTGTTGCGCAGTCATCGCCTGTTGTTGCACAGCAGTGCGCAGCAGCTGCAGCAGGTCCAGTTACGGCAATTGGGATTGGCAGGGGAAGACTGGGCGCGGGTGGTGTTGGAAAACAGTGGGATAACGCCGTCCGGGCCCGTTGACCTGAGCCAGGATTGGGCTCGGCTTGAGTCTGTCTTCGAAATGGAAGACGCCAAGCTTCACATCGATATCGAGGATTTGTCCGGGCGCCTGAATCTCAACGCGCTGCTGGCCCTGGGGCAAATCGATCAGGTCACCCTCGGCCGCTGGACTCGCTTGCTGGCCTTGCTGGATTTACCGCCGCTGTCGTTGCCCCAGGTCGGGCCGGTGCAGGAGCTGAGTCAACTGCGCCTGCTGCCGGGCATCGACGGCCAGACACTGCGGCGCCTGGAGCCTTGGGTGGTGTTGCTGCCCAAAGACGCGCGGCTGAATATCAATACCGCACCGTGGCAATTACTGATGACCCTGGACGGCATGGAGGACGGGCCGGCCAACGCGTTGGTCAACCAGCGTCGCCACGCGCCCTACGCCAGCGTGCAGGCGTTTACCAACGACCCGGTGTTGTCCGGGCTGGGCCTCAACAGCCACGGTCTGGGGGTGGGCAGTCGCTGGTTCCGGATCACCGTGAGTGTGACCCACGCCGGCAGCCGTCTGCGCCTGGCCTCGGATGTTGAGCGCGATTCCGTTAGCGGGCGCTGGACTGTTCGTCAGCGTCGTTTCCTACCCTTGAGCACCAGCGAGCTTCCCTGATGAAAACCTGGCTTTACCTGACGGCCGAAGGCCTGGGCGCGCCTTGCGCCAACTGGCCATGCTGCGTGTGGTCGCCCACCGGCGAGCGTCGTCGCCTGCCTCTGCATGAGGCGGCCGGCGAGTTGAACGGACGGCTCGTCGATGTGCTGTTGCCGATGGAAATGTGCAGCTGGTTGCGCAGCGATCCGTGGCCCTCTCGACGCCAGCCCCGGCCTCAGGCCCTGGCATTCGCCGTCGAAGAGCAACTGAGTGAAAACCTGGAGGCGCTGCACATCAGCATCGGCCCGCGCGACCGTCAGCACCGCTATCCGCTGATGGTGACGGAGCGGACCCGGTTCCGGGCGCTGCTGGCGTTGCTGACGGCACAAGGCATTGAGGTGCGTGCGGTGCATGTCGATGCCGATCTGCTTGCCGATGAGCGGGCGTTTGGCGTGCGCTGGTTCGGGCGTTGGCTCTTGGGCGCAGGACTGTCGGCGCGGCTGTCGTTGTCGGCCCGAGGCTTGGCGACGCTCAAGCCTGGCCTGCCTGAAGACATCCACTGGCTGGACGAGGAACGTGATCGCCAGGGCATCGATGAGTGGTTGTTGAGCGCTGGCGGACAGCCCATCGACCTGTTGCAGGGCGAGTTTCGTCGGCGCCGCCAACCGCTGCCATGGCGCGGCGCTTCGGCGGCTGTGCTGGGCGCGTTGGTGCTCACCTGGGCCTTCAGTGAAGCCCGCCTACGTTTTCTTGAAAGCGAAACCCGGCTTCTCTATGCCCAAAGCGAACAGCGCTTCAGGTCGTTGTATCCCGGGCAGGAGCGGATCGTCGACCTGGCGGCGCAGTTCCAGGCATTGCAGAGTCGTCGCGGACAGAGTCAGGACACCCAGGTCGCGCGTCTGGCGCGTCTGACCGAGCAGGTCATTGGCGCCAGCAGCGTCGAGGTGCAGCGCATTGATTTTCGTGAAGGCGAGGGTTGGAAGATCCAACTGACGGCCAACAGCTTCGTCGAACTTGAACAACTGCGTGAACGCGGGCAGCAGAACGGATTGCCCGTCACCCTGGGCAGCGCGAGCAAACAGAACAATCGCGTGCAGGCCATTCTCACGCTGGAGAACCGTTGATGAACGTCAAGGGATGGCTGGCTTTGAAACAGGCCTGGGAGAGAACATCGCGCCGTGAGCAAGGACTGTTGCTGGGACTTGCCGGGCTGGTGCTGGTGGCGCTGGCCTATACCGCGATCTGGCAACCGACCCGGCAACGGCTGGAGGTTGCCGAACGACAGCATCGCCAACAGGCCGAACTGATGGCCCGGATCCAGCGCGCCGAGCCCACCCGGGATGCGACTGCTGCCACGCGGCCCTTGTCGGTGCGCGTCAACGAGGATGCGACAGCGGCGGGCTTGGACATAGCGGAAATGGAGGTCGACGGCGATTCGTTGCGACTCGCCGTCAGTGGCGAGGCCAATTCGTTGCTTCGTTGGCTGGATCAACAAGAGCGGGAGGGGGCGGTGCTGCAATCGCTGACTCTGGAAGCTGAGAATGGTGTGCTGGGTGCGCGGGTGGTGTTGCGTCAATGACCGACTGCAACAATCTTGACCAGGAGTATGGGCTCTTGCTCCCGCTCGGCTGCGCCCTGTAGGAGCTGCCGAAGGCTGCGATCTTTTGATTTTGACCCTTTCGCTCCAGACTCAATTGTCTGGGACAAGATCGCAGCCTCGTTGCACTCGACAGCTCCTACACCGCTCCTACACCACCCAGCGGGAGCAAGCTCCCTCGCCACAAAGTGTCCACACTGTCCCTGGTTTGGGTCGTGAAGTCGTGAGGGCTTAAACCTGCACATTCCCCGGCAGCAACGGCAATTTCGCGAGCTTCACCGCCACCCACAATGCGACCACCAGCAAGCCACCGATGAACAAGCCGACACCATTCCACCCGCCCAGGTGCCAGGCCACGCCGCCGGCCGTACCCGCAACGCTGGATCCGGCGTAATAGCTGAACAGATAAAGTGACGAAGCCTGGCCCTTGGCCTTGAGGGCGCGGCGGCCGATCCAGCTGCTGGCGACCGAGTGGGCGCCGAAGAAACCGAAGGTGAACACCAGCATGCCCAGCACGACCAGCCACAGCGGCGTGGCCATGGTCAACGCGAGGCCGGCCAGCATCAGCGCAATGGTTGCCCAGAGCATTTTGCGCCGGCCGAGTCTGTCCGCCAGTGCACCGATTTTTGCCGAGCTGTAGATGCCCGACAGGTACACCACCGACAGCAACCCGACAAAGGCCTGGTCCAAGTGATAAGGCTCGGCCAGCAGGCGGTAGCCGATGTAGTTGAACAGCGTCACGAACGCGCCCATCAACACGAAGGCTTCGAGAAACAGCAGCGGCAACCCGGCGTCGCGAAAGTGCATGGTAAAGCCGTCCAGCAAACTGCGCGGGTGCAGCGAACGGGGACGGAAGTTGCGTGACTCGGGGAGGATTCTCCAGAACACCGCCGCCGCGATCAGCGCCAGACCGCCAATCACCAGCATCGCGGTGTGCCAGCTGACAAAATCGATCAAGACCCCGGTGATCAGGCGTCCGCACATGCCGCCGATAGCGTTGCCGGCGATGTACAGCCCCATCGCCAGGCCGATGTGTTTGGGATGAATTTCCTCGCTCAAATACGTCATCGCGACCGCTGCCAACCCGCTCAACGACAGCCCCACCAAGGCGCGCAGCAGCAATACACCCTGCCAGGTCGGCATCATGGCGCTGGCAATCGTGCACACCGAGGCGGCGAACAGCGCCGCGACCATCACCGGCTTGCGGCCGATGCGGTCGGAAATCGGGCCGGTGATCAACAGGCCGATGGCGAGCAGGCCGGTCGCCACCGACAGGATCAGGCTGCTCTGCGCCGCGTTGATGGAAAATTCCTTGGACAACAGCGGCATCATCGGTTGCACGCAATACAGCAGGGCAAAGGTCGCAAAGCCACCACTGAACAGCGCCAGCACCGTGCGCATGAACATCGGCGTGCCTTTCTCGATGTAGATGTCCTTGAGTTCGGCGACGACATCATCCTGCACACGCGGTGGGATTTCATGGGCCAGTGGAGCGACAGCAGTTTTCACGGTGGACCTCGCAAGGGCACGATCAGGCAGGCAATGAAAAAAGCATATAGCCGGCTAATGTTTCTATCCAATATATTGTTCGACCTGTTTAAGACGTTTTGCGACCTATTGGATTGCCCATGGAATTGCGTCACCTGCGTTACTTCATCGCCGTTGCCGAAGAACTGCATTTCGGCCGTGCCGCGCTGGCCCTGGGCATCTCCCAGCCGCCCTTGAGCCAGCAGATCCAGGCGCTGGAGCAGGAGATTGGCGCGCGGCTGTTCGAGCGTACCAATCGTCGGGTCGAATTGAGCGAGGCCGGACGGTTGTTCCTTGAAGAGGCGCGACGGGTATTGGTCCAGGTCGACAAAGCCGCCGACGTCGCCCGCCGCGCCCAACTGGGGGAATTGGGCGAACTGAAGATCGGCTTCACCTCCTCGGCGCCGTTCAATTCCACCATCCCCCAGGCGATTTTTTCATTTCGGCAACGCTTCCCGGCGGTGCACCTGAACCTGCGGGAAATGAGCAGTACCCAAGTGGCCGACGCACTGGTGGACGAAGAGATCGAGGTGGGCATCATGCGACCGTTGCCGTTGCCTGACTCCCTGGCGGAAATCGAGCTCAGCCGCGAACCGCTGGTAGCCGTGCTCAGTGCCAAGCACCCCCTGGCCCAAGGCAATGAAGACGGCCTGTTCCTCTCGGCCTTGGCCCAGGAGCCGTTCGTGTTCTTCCCCCGCAGCTACGGCAGCGGCCTCTACGCCCAACTCCTGAACCTGGCTCGCGACGCCGGCTTCAGCCCGCACTTCGCCCAGGAAGCCGGCGAAGCCATGACCATCATCGGCTTGGTGGCGGCGGGGCTGGGTGTTTCGGTATTACCGGCGTCTTACCAGCGCATGCGTATCGATGGGGTGGTCTATCGACCGCTGCTCGATCCAGCGGCGGTGTCGGCGGTGTGGCTGGTACAGCGCAAGGACCAGCGTTCGCCGATGGCGAAGGCGTTTGTGGCGTTGTTGACCGATGGTGATCAAGGCGTTGCCTGAGCTTCCCAGGACCACCGAAGAAGGAGGGCAACATGAAAAGCGACCAGCCGACTCGATTAAGAAGGGCGCCCAAAGGGGTAAGGTCAGTCAGTTAAGCAGCAAACCTGTGGGAGCAAAGCTTGCTCGCGAGGCGGCGGCACATCCAGCGCTGATGCAAGCTGCTCCACCGCTATCGCGAGCAAGCTTTGCTCCCACAGGACTTATGCCGTTTGCGCCTAACTGATAGGCATTAGCCCAAAGGAGGCGTCCTTCTTCGTTCATACCCCACCATCAGATCTGATGATGGCCTATTGCCCGACATTTTTTATCGTCAGAAATGCCAGGATTGCATCGCGGGTAGCCTGAGTTTGTTCCTCAAGCACCCAATGGCCGGTATTGATCAATATCAATGAATGCGGTTGCGTTGCGATGTGCAGAGCCTGTTCGGCCAGGTTTTTTCCTCTCGAATGGTCCCCGCCGATGGTGAGCAGCGGAATAGTCAGTTTATTCTTGGCAAACTCCAGGTTGTCATTCGCGTCATTTTCTACCCAGGCTGCATAAAGCTTGAATGCCGCTTCCATGCGATCGGGTCGAGAGTAGTCTTCTATCAATGCCTGTCGCACCATATCTGGCACTTTGTCGTTGCCCTCGAATACAAAGTCATCAAAAAACATATCCAGGTAGGTTTTTTCATGCCCTCTGATCATGCCAATGGCCGTTTTGCCAAAGAAGCGAAAATGCCATTTGCTGGTAGTGCCCACAGCGGGGTTTCCGTTATAAGCGGTTTCCCACCCGGGGATGCCTGGAATGAATCCATCCATCAATACGATGTGTTTGGTTTCATCCGGATAAAGTGCCGCGTAGGCGTAGGCAATGATCAAGCCGATGTCATGGCCAATGATATCGACCTGCTTGATGTTCAAGAGGGTGACCAGTTCGTGCAGATCATGGGCCATGCTTTTTTTGTCGTAGCCACCGACTGAAATATCCGTTTCGCCAGCGCCGCGGTAATCAGGAACGATGGGTGTATAACCGGCACGCACCAATGCGCCCATCAACGGCTCCCAGCTACGCCAACTGCCCGGAAACCCATGCACCAGCAAAATTGGGCGTTCACCATCACCGCCCATAAGGTAGTGAAGGCGAATACCGTTCACGCATGCGTAGCCATGGGTAAATGTCGCGCCGTCGACAACGACGCTGTCTTGTTCCGTAGAAGGTGATGTGGCGGGGTGTTTGCGAGATATGGCTGTGCGGCCCGACCAGGCTATTGTGCTCATCAATTTTTTATCCATGTTTGGACCAGATTAATTTTCTTGAGATGCGAGTTGCAGCTCATAAGGTCGAACAGTTTTATCGAGCGTCGACCTGGATAACGGCTAAAGCCTGAAGCTATTGCGAAGCCCATCGAACTGTCAGAGTTGACAGTTCCGACAGGCGGCAAAGAGCGCTGCTTCGATCGTCATCAGCAGGACAGGGGGGACGAAAAGTTGTGTCAAATACCCTTCGACTGTAGGAAAACGCGCATTTCTAGTTACGACACTTCCGATTCGTTGCACAGACCACTTCGCAGGGGTTGCGACTCGCCCGCGCTGCAACGTCTTATTCATCATTCCGAAGCCGCCGGCTCAGCGCTCCTTCCCAGTTGCAAGGGATGCAGCCTGAAGCCCATGAATGAGGTCCCTGGAAATGCACTCATCTTTGGATGCCCCCTACACCAACGAAATCTCCCATGAAGCTCTTCGTCATTTGGATGACTTGTACTTGGAGCCCCGGCAACTGGAGGGTTACGGCGAAGAAGTCGCGGCGTTCATGAGTCGACAAAAAGCCTTCGTCGAAGCTCATCCGCCAATTGCCATCTACCGAGTGGCCACCGAGGGCAGCCAGACGCGTAACGGCGGAACGATCCAGCAAGTAGTGTCATCGTCGTTGACGTTCACCTTGGACAATGGCTGGAAGGTACGCGCCGCGCAGAAAGGCGATGAGGTGGTGTATGCCGATGGCAGCACGGCACGGATCATCACTGGCGCAGGGAAAAACAATAGCAACATTGCATTGGTCGGCAGTCGCCTGAGCAATGGCGACGAGATCATCAATACGCTTCAGAGGCGTTTCATGATCATCGTGCGGGAGGGTGTGCCGATGGCGGAGGATTTTTTGCCTGGGCTTAGGTTGGCGGAGGTTCATCGCCTGCACTCGAATGCGGTGAAGGAGAACATCCAATGAACGAGGGTTACTTCATTGGTCAGGGTGACAAGACCACGTGCGGTGGGAAAGTGCTGGATGGCGACGGCAAGGTGAACATGTTTGGCCTGCAGCATGCCCGCGAAGGTGACCGCGTCTCTTGTGGAAAGGACGGGAACACCTATCAGATCAGGGGCGGTATCGGGCACATGGTCAGCCATGGCAGGCATATGGCCGGCACCCTGGATAGCCACAGTACCTGCCCCTGCAAAGCGCGACTGATCCCCTCGGTATTCTGGGTCACCTACAAAAAAGCAGACCCCGCACCGCAAGCCAGCCGAGCCGCTCAACTGGCTTAATGACCCTGTGGGAGCGAGCTTGCTCGCGATGACGGCGGCACAGCCAACATCACCGGCGCTGACCCACCGCTATCGCGAGCAAGCCCGCTCCCACAGTGGATCTGGGGTGTCCGGAATATCTGGGTACACCACCCAACCCTGTGGGAGCCGAGCTTGCTCGCGATGACGGTGGCACAGCCAACATCACCGGCGCTGACCCACCGCTATCGCGAGCAGGCTCGCTCCCACAGTGGATCTTTGGTGTTCGCAATATCTGGGTACACCACCCAACCCTGTGGGAGCCGAGCTTGCTCGCGATGGCATCGCCTGGGTCTATCTGCTAGACCGAGGTGTTTGCATCGCGGGCAAGCCTTGCTCCCACAGGCTCAGCTCCCACATGAGGGTGTTTGATGGCCTGGCATTAGTCGTCAGGCTTCTCTAATGGCTCAACAGGCGCTTTTTTTATTGCACCTTCGCCAAATCCCCTTTCAACGCAACACCCGCCATGATCGCGCCGGCGTGGCATTCGTAGGTGGTGGAGTCCTTGCGTTCGTTGCGCTTGTAGAAGCTGACGATGTTGGTGACGGCATTGGCGCCGGCGTTCTTGGCGGCCTGGTGCAGGCTGATCAGGGCCGATTGCAGGACCCATTCGCAGGCTACTTCATCGGATTTGTTGAAAGCGTTGGTTTTCTTGTTGGTCACCGCACCTGGGCTGACCACGGTGACGTTGCCGGCCGGTTTGTTGCCGGCCAGGTAGAACTTCACGCTGCCGTCGATCTTGCCGGTGCGGATGGCTTCGGCGACGACTTTGTCGAACGGCAGGAACAGCGCGGTATCACGGGCCTGGCTGAGGCTTGGCAGGGTGCTGAGCAACAGGGCGGCGGTCACGGCGATTTTCTTCAACGACATCATGGTCTCCTTGACGAGGGGCAACAGGGTTTTGAATCCGATTCAGTGCCAGCGGCGGAAAATCAGCGAGGTGTTGACCCCACCAAAGGCGAAGTTGTTGTTCATCACGTATTCGTTGCTCATCGACCTGAACTCGTTACGCAGGTAATCGAGCTTGCCGCATTGGGGATCAACCTCATCGAGGTTGAAGGTGTGCACGTAGAGGTCGCGGTTCATCATTTCGATGCTGAACCAGGACTCCAGCGCCCCGCAGGCACCCAGGGTGTGGCCGAGGAAACTCTTCTGTGAGCTGATGGGCATGTGTTCGCCGAACAGGCTGCTGGTGGCCAGGGTTTCGGCAATGTCGCCCTGTTCGGTGGCGGTGCCGTGGCCGTTGACGTAGCCGATGGCCGAGGGTTCGAGGCCGGCATCCTCCAGGGCCAGTTCCATGGCCCGGCGCATGGTGAGCAGTTCGGGGCGGGTGGCGTGCTGGCCGTCGGCGTTGCTGCCAAAGCCGACGATCTCGGCATGGATCCGTGCGCCACGGGCCAGGGCGTGTTCCAGTTCTTCAAGCACGAGCATGCCGGCGCCTTCACCGATCACCAAACCGTCGCGATCCTTGTCGTAGGGGCGCGGGCTGGTTTGCGGTGCTTCGTTTTTCAGGCTGGTGGCGTAGAGCGCATCGAAGACCATCGCTTCGGTCGGGCACAGTTCTTCAGCGCCACCGGCAAGCATCAACGGCAGGCGCCCGAACTTGATCGCCTCGTAGGCATAGCCGATGCCATGGCTGCCGCTGGTGCAGGCGCTGGAGGTGGGGATCAGGCGTCCGGTCAGGCCGAAGAAGATGCTGATGTTGGCCGCCGTGGTGTGGGGCATCATCCGCACGTAGGAGTTGGCGTTCAGCCCTTCGGCCACGCTGTTGAGCAGCATGTTGCCAAAGGCCTTGATCTCGTCGGTGCTGCCGGTGGACGAACCGCAGGACACGCCCATGCGCCCGTCCTTGATCGACTCGTCGCCCAGCAGGCCGGCGTCGGCCAGGGCCTGTTCCGCCGCGCCCACCGCCAGGCGCGAAACGCGGCCCATGCTGCGCAGTTGCTTGCGGGTCCAGTGGGCCGGGACCTGGAAGTCGTCGATGGGGCCGGCCAGGCGGGTGTTCAGTTCGGTGAAACGGTCCCACTCATCCATGCGCCGGATGCCGCTGCGGTTGGCGGCGAAGTTGGCGGCGATGGTCTCCCAGTCGCTGCCTATGGAGGTGATACCGGCCATGCCGGTGACGACGACGCGCTTCATCAGCACAAGCCTCCGTTGACGGCCAGGACCTGCCGGGTGATGTAGCCGGCTTCGGCGGACATCAGGAAATTCACCGCACCCGCCACTTCTTCCGGGGTGCCCATGCGTTGGGCGGGGATCATTTTCATCAGTTCTTCCACGGGTACGTTTTCATCGAGCATGGCGGTGTCGATCAGGCCTGGCGCGACGCAATTGACGGTGATCTTGCGCTTGCCCAGCTCGATTGCCAACGCCTTGGCCGCGCCGATCAAACCGGCCTTCGAGGCGCTGTAGTTGACCTGGCCGCGATTGCCGATCAGTCCGGAAACCGAGGTGATGCAGACGATTCGCCCGGCGGCGCGACGACGGATCATCGGCATCATCACCGGATGCAGCACGTTGTAGAAACCGTCGAGGTTGGTGCGCATTACCGCATCCCAGTCGTCTTCGCTCAGGGCCGGGAAGGCACCGTCGCGGGTCAGGCCGGCGTTGAGCACCACGCCGTAATAGGCACCGTGGGTGTCGACGTCGGCTTCGAGGATGGCCTTGCACGCGGCACGGTCGGCCACGTCGAATTGCAGCACCCGGGCGTTGCGGCCCAGAGCCTGGATTTGCGCCTGGACCGTCTCGGCCTCGGCGCGGCCGCTGCGGCAGTGCAGCACGATGTCGTGCCCGGCCTGGGCCAGGCGCAGGGCGATGGCGCGACCGATGCCACGGCTGGAGCCGGTGACCAGTACGGATTCAGTCATGACGGGTTTCCTGTTGCGGACGGTTCATGAAGGTAATGGGCGGCCTGGGGCGGACGGAATACGTTGAGCCGGGCCGTGGCGTGGATGCCGGGGGCGTGGATGTGGCATTCGAACACGCCCATGCCGTTGTCGTCTTCCAGGGAGCGCACGCCGTGGATGGTCAGCTCGACGCCGGCTGGAAAACACTCGACGTTGCATTCGAACTTGCGGGTGCCGAGCAAAAAGCCCAGGGCCACGGCATCACCCCGTTGGCGTGCATGGCAACCGGCAAAGGCGGCGACGCTTTGGGCCATCAGCTCGATGCCGACCCAGGCCGGCAGCGCGCCATCGTCGCGGCTGAACAAACCGCCGGGCTTGACGGTGGCGTGGGTATGGATCTGTTCGTCATCGAACGACAGGATCCGGTCGATGAGGATCATGTCGCCGGCATGGGGCAGCAGTTCGGCGAGCGGCCAGTCAATCATGGGGCGTCTCCGATAATCAGGCTGACGTTGTTGCCGCCGAATGCAAATGAATTGCTCATCAGGCGGCGCGGGGTGGCCGGGTTCAGGTGGGTGCCGGCGGTGACCCAGTCCAGCGCCGGCAGGGCCGGATCGGCCTGGCCGTCCCAGACATGCGGCGGCAGGGCCAGGGCGGTGTTCTCTGCGCTCAGGGCCAGCCAGCAGAACGCCGCTTCCAGTGCCCCGGCCGCGCCGAGGGTATGGCCCGTCATGGGCTTGGTGGACGAGCAGGGCACGCCCGCCGGAAACAGCCCGGCCACCGCCTGGCTTTCCATGGCGTCGTTGTGTTGCGTGGCGGTGCCGTGCAGGTTCAGGTAGTCGATCTGGCTGGCCTCGAGGCCGGCGCAACGCAGGGCTTTTTCCATGGCCTGGCGGGCGCCGCGACCACTGGGTTCAGGTGCGGAAATATGGTGGGCATCGGAACTGGCGCCGTCGCCGAGCAAGGCAATCGGTGCTCCTTCGCCTGGCGTCTTGCTCATGAGGAACAGCACGGCTGCTTCGCCAATGTTGATGCCGCTGCGGTTCACCGAAAACGGATTGCAGCGTTCGTTCGACACCGCTTCCAGTGCGGAAAAACCGTTGAGGGTCAGTTTGCACAGGCTGTCCACGCCACCGCACAGCACCGCATCGCACAGGCCCAGGTCGAGCAGGCGCCGGGCGCTCATCAAGGCGCGGGCGCTGGAGGTGCAGGCCGTGGAAATCACGTAGGAGGGGCCGCTCAGGCCGAGCCAGTCGGAAAGAAAGTTGGCCGGCGCGCTGAGTTCCTGTTGCTGGTAGTCGTAGCCGTCGGGGAAGTGTTGTTCGCGCAGGTAATGGGCAATGCCCTGGCTGGCCTCATCGATCCCCGAAGTGCTGGTGCCCAACACGATGCCGATGCGGGCGCGACCGTAGGCCTGGATGGCCTGGTCGATCTCGGCGCGAATCTGCAGCCCGGCTTCCAGCAGCAGTTGATTGTTGCGGCTGCGGTGCGCCAACAGGGTTGGGGGAATGGGGGCGAGTTCCCCCGGCACCGCGGCAACCGGCAACGCACGTTCGGCGACCCAGCCGTCCTTGATACGTACGCCCGAGCAGTCGCCGGCAAACAGGTTGCGCGCGACGCTGTGCTTGTCGCGGCCCAGGGCACAGATCACCCCGAGGGCATTCAAATAGGCGGTCATGGGGTGTTCTCGGTCAACGGTGTGATGCGGTAGCGGGGGCCTTGGGGCAGGCTCATTTCAAAATCCAGTGGCTGCGTGTAGCGCACCTGCCAGCGACTATCGAGGGTCCGTTTCGACGCCTGTTGCCGGGCGGCCGGGTAGTTGCCGGGCAGTTCGGCTTCGGGGGTCAGGGCGAACAACAGCGCGGCGAACAACTCCCGGGCCTCGGCATTGGGCGGCAGCAGGCCGTCGGCCTGCCACCGGCCCGCGACCAGGCGCTGGCGGGCCACGGGAATGCCCAGCGGGTCCATCATCGACCAACGAATGCCGGCGTCTTCGCGCTGGATCACCAGCAGCCAATCCTGGCGTTGGCCGGCCATTGTCCGCTCGATGTGCAGTTGCATCGGCAAGGCCAGGGTTGGCGTGCGCTCGGGCAGCGGCGCATGGCTGGCGCAGGCACTGAGCAGCAACAGGCCGCCGATAAGCAGGGCACGAATCATCCGATGGCCCCTTCGACGGGCTTGCGAGCCACCACATTGACCAGGGTTTCCTCTCGCTCGCCGAACGGTTTGGCCCGGCGCAGGCCAAAACGCTCCAGCAAGCCGAAGTCCTTGGCGCGGCTCCACCACAGGTACGGGTAGGACACGTTGCAGGTTTCGAACTGGAAACCCTGCCCACGGATCATCTCCAGGTACTGCGCGGCACTTTTCTGCACGTGCATGGGATGACGGAACAGCCAGCGAATCACCCAGGTGTCGATGTAGGCTTCGGTGGATTCGGCGAACATCAAATAGCCGCCGGGCTTGAGTACGCGGTAGAACTCGGCGAGGGCGTTTTCCTGTTCCACCAAGTGATGGAACGTCTGGTGGCAGAACAGCAGATCGACGCTGGCATCGGGCACTGCCAATGTCGCGCAGTCGCTGCCAATCAGCTCCACGGTCATGCCCTGGCGCGCGGCCTCCTCCCGGCTCAGGTCCAGGCTGTGGGGGTCGGCATCCACGCCGATCAGGTGGTGTGGCGCGAACACCTGGCGCAGGTACTGGAATGATTTGCCCTGGCCGCAGCCGGCGTCCAGCAGCACCGGGTTGCTCGGCAGCGGGGTGCTGAACAGGCTGCGCAGGTCGTTGATCGCCACGCGCAATACATGGTGCTGCCAGGTGTGGCTGCGCAGGAACCAGAAACCGAAGCGGGTTTCTTCGACGTAGTTGTCGCTCAGGTAGCTCATGGTTGCTGACTCATGGCGTCGGGCTCGCGCAGATTTCCGAGAGCATGCGCAGGCGCCGCTTGGGTTCGCTGACAAACGGATTGCGCTGATCCCAGGCGTAGCCGGCCAGGATCGAGCTGATCATGCGGCGGATGTCGTCCGAGCCTTCGGTGTAGAAAATCACGTCCTGGAAGGTGCCGGCGTACCAGCCCTCGACATAGCAGCGGAAGGTGTCGACGCCGCGCTTGAGCGGCACGGCAAACTCGCTTTGCCAATCCACGGGTTCACCTTGCAACTGACGGTGGAGCACGTCGGCGGCCATGCTCGCCGAGCGCATGGCAATGGTCACGCCGGAGGAGAACACCGGGTCGAGGAATTCCGCAGCGTTGCCCAGCAGGGCGAAGCCTCGGCCGTGCAGGGTCTTGACGTTGGCCGAGTAGCCGCCGATGGTCCGCGCCGGGGTGTCCCACACGGCGTTCTGCAGCACGCCGGCCAGGCTTGGGGTTTCATCGATGAAACCGCGCAGGCAGGCATCGAGGTCGTCGGTGCGGCCGGCGAAATGTTCCGCCGCTGCAACCACACCCACCGAACAGCGCCCGTCGCTGAATGGAATGGTCCAGAACCACACGTCGCGTTTGCTCGGGTGGGTGGTGATGAGGATCTTGTCCCGATCAAAAGCCGGGGCGTCGATGCGATCTTCGATGTGCGTGAACACCGCCTGGCGCACCGGGAAATTCGACGGCGCCTCAAGGTCCAGCAGGCGCGGCAGGACTCGGCCATAGCCGCTGGCATCGAGCACGAAATCGGCTTCGACGCAGTACTCGCTGCCGTCTTCGCGCTGCACGCCCAGTTGTGGTTTGGCGAGAGTGAAATCGGCGCTGGTGATTGCTTGGCCGTAGCGGATCTCCACGCCTTGCAGGGCGGCCTGGTCGGCCAGCAACTTGTCGAAATCGGCGCGTTGCACCTGGAAGGTCGTGGGCTTGCCGTTGCTGAAGGTGTCGCCGAAATCGAAGGCACTGTAGCGCTCGCCCCAGGCAAACGCGGCGCCGTTCTTGCGCTGGAACCCGGCGGCATTCACCGCGTCGAGCATGCCGGCTTCTTCGACGAAATCCAGGCAATGGGACAACAGGCTCTCACCGATGGAGAACCGGGGGAAATGCTGGCGCTCGATGACCAGCACATCGTGGCCCTTGCGCTTGAGCAGCGCGGCGGCGATGGCGCCGGAAGGGCCTGCGCCGATGATGACGACCTGTCGACGTTCCGTTTCAACTGTTGGCACGGGAGCTCCTGGCCGGGACGGCAAGCGAGGGGATACGGTGGAAACCGGCCACGGCCGGCAGCAATGTGGCGATCAGCCCCATCAGCATCAGCGTGAAATACAACGCCGGGCTGATGAGTTGTTGTTGCAAGAGCAGGTTGAGGAAGACGATTTCACTCAAGCCGCGAATGTTCAGCAGGATACTTTCGCGCCAGCGACTGGCGCCGGCGAATGATGCGGTGGCCCAACCCAGGCCCAGCCAGTTGCCCAGCAGTTTGCTGGCAATGGGCAACAGCAGCAACGCCGTCAATTGCACCCCGTCGAGGCTGCTCATGGCGCTGTGGACGTCGATCTGCACAATGCCGAACGTGAGAATCAGCGGGATCGCCAGGTACGTCTGCAAACCCTGCATCCAGGCGATATTGAGCGGCAGCCTCAAGGGCACTTTGAGCGCGGCCATGCACAGCAGATAGCCGATGCCGACGATCAGGGCATTGAGCCGGTAGTGCTCGGCCACCACCAGCAGCGCAAAAAACACACCGCTGTACAGCAACGGCTGGCGCAGGCCAACCAGGCGCAACAGCAGCGGCACACAGGCGCCGGCCAACGGCAACAGCAGGCTGCCCAGGTGAAGACTGCCCTGGGCCAGGCCGAACAAGCTCCAGCAGGCCAGGTCGATCAGGATCGCCGTTTGCACCAGTCGCCGTGTGGCGGCGGGTGGGTAATCGATGTGATGCAGGTACAGGTACAGCACCGGGATCGCCGTGATCGCAAACAGCAGTCCCACCGCCAGGGAGCTGATCCAGGGCTGGGGCGGCAGCAGCCAGAACGCTGTCGTCAGACCGCAGGCGAACGGAACGACGAAGCTTGGCAGGGCGATTTTCACGCTCTGGCGGTCCAGGCGCAGGTCGATCACGTCGCTGAGGATGTGCCCCAGCAACAGCGCAAACGCGAGGCTGTAAAGGTTCTTCAGCCACACCGGCGACACCAGTTGCGCGCCGCTGAGCTGCCAGCCCGGCTCGATCCAGAAATACATCAGCAGCGGCAGGCCGAACGTCGCCAGCAACAACTGGCTGACAATCGGGATCAACCCGAAGCGACGGCCTATGTGGGTCGCGACTGCGAATAGCCCCAGGGCCATGAGCCAGAACAGTAGGATCATCATGGGGCGGGCTCCGCGACCGCTGCCGCGTGGGTCTGGTGTCCGACCCACGGCGCCAGCATGAAACTGAAGGCCAGTCCCAGGCTCACTGCCAGGCCGAAGTTACTCACCGCCGGAGTGCTGGACAGCGCCAGCAGGCCGAACGACAGCCAGGTGGTGACCGCCGCCAGCAACGTGCCCAGCAGGCTCACGGCGGCACCGCCGATCTGTTCGCGCATCAGGATCGCGTAATCGACGCCGATGGCCGTGACCAGCAACAGGCCGAACAGGCTGAACAAGGTCAGTGGCTGCCCCAGCCAGCCGAGGCTCGCCAAACTGCACAGCGCGGCCAGCAATGGCAGGGCGACGATGCGCAAGGCCGCGCCGACACCGAACGGCCAGATCAGCACCAGCACAATCAACACGCAGGAGGCCAGTTTCAATTCGGCGGCGCTGACCTGCGTGGCGGCGAAGACCCGGTTCAGGTCGCCCAGGCGATCCACCAGTTGTACGCCCGGCAAATCCACCGCCTGCACCCGCAGCAATGCGGCATCGTTCAAGCCTTGGAGGCTGATCATGGCGGCCACGCCTTGCCCTGTCGGTCCGAGCCAGAGTGTGCGATAGGGCTCCGCCAGGGGCCCGGTCAACGCGGCATCGATGTCTTCCACCGGCAAGGCTTGCAGTTGCGCCAGCTCCGCTTGCAGCGCGGCGACCGGCACGCCCAGGTCCAGCAGCGGTTGCCAGAAGGCTGGCAAGCGGGCCAGGGCCTCACGCACGTTCTGCTGTTCGGCGGGGGGGCTGACCAGTTGGTTCAGCGACAGGTAGCCCTGGAGTTTTTCCAGGCCGATCAACTGATCCAGCCGCTCGTTGAGGGCGGTCTGGCGCTCCAGCAGTTGGGACTGATCGTCGGCGCGGATCAGGAAGAACTGGCTGGTGGGCTGGAAACCGGTGATGCGCGCGATGTCGCGGGCTTCGTCGGTGAGGTGCTGGGGCGTGCCGATCCACTGGCGAATGTCGTTTTTGGTGGTCAGGTGCCAGAGGCCGCCTGCGCAAAAGCTCAGCAGCAACACCAGCAGCACTGGCGTGGGCACCCGCGCCAACAGCGCTTGGCGGGCCTGGAGCAGGCATTCGCACAGCCGCAGCGGCCACTGGGCCGGACGCAAGTCGGCCCCCTTGAGCAGTGCCGGCAGCAGGCAGACGGCGCTCAGGTAGGCGCCCACCAGCCCGGCGGCGGAAAAGATCGCGATCTGGGTCAGGGCCGGGAAGGGCGTCCAGGCCAGGGCCAGGTAGCCGATGCAGGTGGTCACCAGGCTCAGGCTCAGCCCCGGCAGGGTCAGGCGCAAGGCCGGCCAGCTGCGCCATGGCTTCAGGCTCCAGCTCTTGGACAGGTAGTGCAACGGGTAATCCACGGCCACGCCAATCAGGCTGGAACCCAGGACGAGGGTCATGACATGCATGCGGCCAAACAAGGCCACGCACGCCACCGCGCCGAACAGCATGCCCACCAGCACCGGCACGAACGCCAGCCACACGCGCAGGCGCCGGAAGGCCAGCAACAGCAGCAGCAAGATGCCGACCGTCGCGCCACCGCCGACCCAGGTGATTTCCCGCGACGCCTGTTGCTGGCCGCTGGCGGCGTACAGCAGGCCGCTGGCCGCCAGCAGTTGCCCTTGGGCCTGGGACGCCTGGTCGCGGCTGCGTTGCAGCAGCTCGGCCACTTGCAGCGGCAGGTTCATGTCGAAGGCGTTGCCCTGGGCGCGGGCCCGCAGCATCACCCAGCTTTTACCGTCGGCATCGGCGACCAACGCTCCGCTGCCGATGTCGAATTTTATCGCGCCGCGTTGTGGCTGGCTGTTCTGGATGCGCCCGGTCAGGCCCAGCCAGTCGTCCTGGTTCGGCACCAGGCTGAAGCCGCTGAATGGGTCGAACAGGGCCTGCACCCGCTGTTGGATGAACGCCTCGGGCTGCTCGATCAATTGCTGCCGGTCCGCCGCCGAGAGCATCGCCAGCCGCCCGTCGAGCAATTGCCTGCGCAGCGCCGGCAAGTCGGCCTGCAACGTCCACTGCACCTTGTCGAACAGGCCGCTGGCCTGCCATTGCTCGCCGAGGGTCTGCGCCAGGGCGATGGCTTGCTGGCGATCGGTGTGACCGACCAGCACCAGCACCTCGCGATTGAGCGGCTCCTGCATGCGTTGTTCGGCGATCAGCTCCAGGGCATCGGGTGACGTACCCGGCACCAGCTCCATGAGATTGGCCGACAGCGGCGCGCCGTTACGCCATTGCCAACCGGCGAGCGCGAGCACCGCCAGCAGCAGGATCAGGAACAGCCGGGGCAGCATCCGTTCACTCGGCAAAATCATGTTGCTCCGCTTCGCTCAACGGTTGCGCAGGGGTAGCGTCCTGCATGCGCAGCACGGTGCTGTCGCCCTGGGTTTCCAGCAGTTCGATGCGCTGTACCAGTTCGCCGCCGTCAATGTTGATCTGGTTGAAAACCTGTTTGAGCAGCACCGAGCGCGGGGTCAGGGTGAGCTTCCATTGTTGCGGCTCGCCCGACAGGCTCAGTTCGAAATCCCGCTGCAGGCCTGTGCTGTCACCCTGCAATACCGCCAGGAACAAGCGGTTCTGCTCGGCGCCGGCGCTCTTGTTCGGCAACATCTGCCAGGTGCTGCCGTCTCGTCGGGCGATGCCCTGGGTGGTGATGCGGTAGTCCTGTTGCAGCGGGGTTTGCAGCAGCCACAGCAGGCCGTGGTTTTTCGCCAGCACGAAGCGCCCCTTGCTGGTGAGGGGCTGGGGCAGGGCGCGCAGGTGTTTTTCCTGGATGAACTGCCCGTGGATCACCTCCGGGCGGGCCAGTTGGTCGCTCAGTTGTTGCAAGTCGAACGCTTGGGCAGCGGGCGCCAGGCAGCACAGCAACAGCCAGATAACCAGGCGCTTCATGGCAGTTTCCTTTCCACGGCTTGAACAAAGACCCGGGGCGAGGCCAGCAGCATTTCGCGACTGGCGAGGTCCACGGCCACTTGCACCGAACTGGCACGGGTCAAGCGGTCGCCGGTGGCTGCGTCGCTGATCAGGTAATTGATCTTCAGCCGGTTTTCCCACTCCACCAGACTGGCACGCACGGTCAGGGCCTGGCCGAACACGGCGCTGCGCACGTAGCGCAATTGCAGGTCGATGATCGGCCACGCATGGCCGGATTCGAGCATGTCGTTGTAGTTGTGGCCGATCAGGTCGAGCAAGGCACAGCGGGCCACTTCCAGGTATTTGACGTAGTGGCCGTGCCAGACCACGTTCATCGAATCGACATCGAAGAACGGCACCACGATGTGTGTGTCAACGTGCAAAACGCCTTGGTTACGCATGCAGCCTCCAGTGTTGCTCGGCGATGCGTTGCAGGCACAGGCGCAGCTCGCCTTCCAGGGCGCGGTCTTCGATCACCGGAGGGAAATCCTCGGCCAGTTGCTGGTGCATGGCGGCCAGCGCCGGCGGCAGTGGGCGCGCGTCTTCGGCACGGCTGCGCAGCCAGACGCCCTGGTTGGCCGCCAGCAAGGTGGCGGCGGCGACTTGTTCGGTCAGCTCCAGTACGCGGATCGCGTCCCGGGCGGCGATGGTGCCCATGCTTACCTTGTCCTGGTTGTGGCACTCGGTGGAGCGCGAGAACACGCTGGCCGGCATGGTGTTTTTCAGGGCTTCGGCGGTCCAGGCACTGGTGCCGATCTGCACGGCCTTGAAGCCATGGTTGAGCATCGCCCGCTCGGCGCTGGCGCCGGACAGGTTGCTGGGCAGGCCATGGTTGTAGCGCTCGTCCACCAGCAGTGCGAGCTGGCGATCCAGCAAGTCGGCGACGTTGGCCACCAGGTTCTTCAGGCTGTCCATGGCAAAGGCGATGTGCCCACCGTAGAAATGTCCACCGTGCAGCACGCGCTCGGCTTCGGCGTCGATGATCGGGTTGTCGTTGGCGCTGTTGAGTTCGGTTTCGATGAACGCGCGCAGCCAGCCCAGGCTGTCGGCCAATACCCCAAGCACATGGGGCGCGCAGCGCAGGGAATAGCGATCCTGCAGGCGATGCAGCGGCGCGGTGGGGGCGTCGATCGCCAGGTCCTTGCGCAGCCACGCGGCGACTTGCATCTGCCCCGGGTGTGGCTTGGCGGCGAACAGGCGTTCGTCGAAGTGTTCCGGGTTGCCTTGCAGGGCGACGACGTTCAGCGCGGTGATGCGGGTCGCCAGTTGCAGCAGGTAGTCGGCGCGGGCGAAGGCCAGGCAGGCCAGGCCGGTCATCACGGCGGTGCCGTTCATCAGCGCCAGGGCTTCCTTGGGCCGCAGCACCAATGGGGTCCAGCCCAGTTCACGGTGCACATCAGCGGCCAATCGTTGTTCGCCACGGAACATCACTTCCCGTTCGCCGGACAGCGTGGCGGCGACGTAGGACAGCGGCGTCAGGTCGCCGCTGGCGCCCACCGAGCCTTCTTCCGGAATCAGCGGCAGGATGTCGTGTTCGAGAAAGGCCTGCAGGCGTTCCAGCAGTTCCACCCGCACCCCCGACACGCCGTGGCACAGCGACTGCAGACGCGCCGCCAGCACCGCACGGGTGGCCTGGGCGTCGAGCAGTTTGCCCAGGCCGCAGCCGTGGAACGTGTACAGGTGACGCGGCAGGGCCTCGACGTGGTGCAACGGCACGGCCACCACGCAGGAGTCGCCGTAACCGGTGGTCACGCCGTAGATCACGCCTTCCTTGTCCAGCAGGGAATCGAGGAATTGCGCACCCTTGGCGATGCGCTGGCGGAACGCCAGGTCATCCTGCAACTGCGTTGGTGCCTGACGGTTGGCCAGGGCCAGCACATCTTCGATGCGCAAGGGGCGTTCGCCGAAGGTTACCGGCTCAAGAGTGGGCATCGTCATCGGTCTTCCAGAAAGGGTAAAAGTTGAACCACTGTTGGGGCCCCTGGAGGCAGTATTGCGCCAGGCGCTCGGCGTAGCGGCCAGCCCAGTAGGCGATCACTTGCTCGCGGTCGTTGCGTTTCCACACCACGGCATCGGCGAAGGGTTCGAGGGTGACGCGATAGCGTCCCTCGTGCTTGAGGCACATCAGCAGGTTGACCGGGCATTTCAGCAGGCCGGCCAACAGCCAGGGGCCCTGGGGGAATGCGGCCGCAAGCCCCATGAAGTCCACGGTCACGCTGCGCCCGCCGTGCAGCGGTACGCGGTCGCCGGCAATCGCCAGCCACTCGCCGCGCTCCAGGCGCTCGCTCAACTGCAACATGATCACCGGGTTCAGCTCGCTGACCTGGATCAGCCGCAAGTGCGTGGCACCGGCTTCGCCCAGCAAACGGTTGAACTGCTCGGCGTGCTTGGTGTGCACCAGCACGTTCATGGTGACTTTCTCGCCCAGCTCGGCCAGGGCCCGGCACATCTCCAGATTGCCCAGGTGCGCGCCCACCAGCATTTGCCCGCGGGCATCGCGCAGATGATTGCGCAGCAGCGCCGGGTCGACGATTTCGATCTGGTCGATGCTCAGCTTGCCGTTCCAGACGTCGAGCTTGTCCAGCAGGGAGTCGGCAAAGGCCATGAACTGCCCGAACACCCGCCAGCGGGTCGGGCGCAGCTCGGAACGTGCGCTCCAGTCGGCCAGGCGCTGCTGATATTGCCAGGCGGCCTGGCGAGCGCTGCGGCCGAAAATGAAGAAGTACAGGACGATGCCGTACAGCACCGGGGTCAGCAAACGCCGACCGAGCACCTTGGCGGCGAGCGCGGTGAGTTTCATCAGCCAGAAACTGCCGCGCTCCTGGCGGTCGGCCCAATGCTGCTTGTCTTCCTGAACGCTCATGCCCGCCACCGTCGCCAGAGAATCAGGGGGAAACGCACCAGCATGCCGAAGAACAACCGGGTGTGCATGCTGGAAATCAGTACGTTGTCGTGGAACAGGCGAAAGTGCGAGACCCCGTCCTGAGGGTAATGGACCCGCGTGTGCAGCCAGTGCATCGGCTGATTGCGCCAGGCCAGGCGCACGAGGATGTCCGAATCGAAATCCATCCGCTTGCCGATATTGGCCGAGTCGATCAGCGCCAGGGTCGGTGCCAAGGGGTAGACCCGAAAGCCGCACATGGAGTCGCGGATTTGCAGGGACAGGCTGTTGATCCAGACCATCACGTGGGTCAGGTAGCGCGCGTACAGACGACCTTTCGGCACGCTGGCGTCGTAGCGCGGATAACCACAGATCACCGCGTCCGGGTGGGCACGGGATTGCTCGATGAACGTCTTCACGTCGCCAAGATCGTGCTGCCCGTCGGCGTCCACCTGCAAGGCGTGGCTGAAGCCCAGGCGCGCCGCCTCGCGCAGGCCGGTCATCACCGCGCCGCCCTTGCCCTGGTTGACGGCCAGCCTGACCAGGTGAACCCGCTCGCCCTCTGCCAGCCGATCGAGCACGGCGGCACACGCCGGGCTGCTGGCGTCATCCACCAGCACGCAGGGCAGGCCGTTGGCGAGCAACGCCTGGACCACGGCCGAGATGGCGGTTTCGTGGTTGTAGACCGGGATGACGGCGCAGGGGTTATGCATATTCTGCTCCCTCCACGGTTTCCCTGTGCACAACCTTCCTGTGGCGAGGGGATTTAGCGAACCGTCGCACCGCCCCGCTCGAGTGCGAAGCGCTCGCCATCAGTCTGTGTCGTTGCGAAGAATTTGGGGTTGCTGCGCAACCCAGCGGGGATAAATCCCCTCGCCACAGGAGCACCGCGGTGCAATCAGTCATCGGCCACCCCCAACACAATCCGTCCACTGGAGCACGCCGCCGTGTCATTGCGGTAGGCAAAGTACAACTTGCAGCGCTCGCGGTCGAAGCGCAGGTGCAGCTGGATTTCATCGCCGGGGCGAACCAGTTGCTGGAATTTCAGCACTTCCATGCCGACGAAGCGGGGCGGCAGGTCCAGCAATTGCCGGCCCAGGCTCAAGGCCCAATCGACCTGCACCACGCCCGGCAGTACCGGCGCGGTGGGGAAGTGGCCGCTGAAGTACGCCAGGTCTGGCGGCACGACCAGTTGCAGGTTCCACTCACCGTCGGTTTCGACGTGTTCCAACACTTCGGGAGCCTTGGGGCGTGGCGCCATCAGCAGCGCCTCGACTTCGGCCTGGGGCAGCTTGCCCTGGGCGTTGAGCGGCAACTGCCGCAGCCAGCGCCAACGCCGCGGCAGGGCGAGGGTTTCGCAATGTTCGCTCAGGTGCCGGCGCAGGCCCTCGGTGACGGCGCGCCGGCCCTGGTTGCGCAAGGCTCGCAGGCCAGCGTCGCTCAGCACCAGCAGCGCGCCGAGGGAGGCGCGATTTTCCTGCACCACCCCCAGCCGCGCTTCGCTGACCCAGTCGTGGGTTACCAGCGCTTGTTCGAGCATCGGCAGGGAGATGCGTTTTTCTTCGAGCTTGACGATACGGTCCAGTCGCCCGAGGAGCTCAAAGCGCCCATCTTCGGCGATTCGTGCCGCGTCGGCGGTGTGTTCCACATGCCCGGCCGGCAGATAGGGCGAGGCGATCAGCAAGGCGCCGTCGCTGTCCTGGCTCAGCTCGACGTCGGCAAAGGGTTGCCACAATCCGTCACCCTGGCGCCAGGCGATGCCGCCGGTTTCCGAACTGCCGAAAATTTCCGTCGGCCATTGCCCCAGGCGCTGCTGCAGGCTTTGCGCAGCCTCGGGGGGCAAGGCGCCGCCAGAGGAGAACACCCGGCGCACGCAGCTCAAGGCCGGCCAATCGAGGTTGTCGCCCATGCGCTTGAGCAGCGCCGGGCTGGCGACCCAGGCGAAGGCCGGTTGCTCACGGCTGGCACGTTGCAGGTCTTCCGGGAAGGCCAATTGCCGACGCACGAACGCACGCCCGGCGCACAGCGGCCACAGCACCCGGAACAGCAGCCCGTAGATGTGTTGTGCGGCAACGCTGCCGATCATGCAGGCCGGGCCCAGGTCGGCGCCCCACAGGTGTTCCAGGGCCAGGACCTCGTTACTCAACTGGCGCAGGGTTTTCTCGATGCGCTTGGGCTCGCCGCTGGAGCCGGAGGTGCACAGGCTCAGCCAGCAGTGATCGAGGTCCAGTTCGGCGGCGTCCATCGGCGCCTGTTGCACGTCGTTGGGATGGGTGTCGCCGGGCTGGTCGGTCAGCCACAGATCCACGTCCGCCGCCCAGCGCTGGCGTGTCTGCGTTTGCAGGTCGGCGGGAAGCAGGACCCGCACCCCGGCGCGCCAGGCACCGAGCAGGGTGATGGCCAGGTCGGCGGCATCTTCCAGGTGCACCGCCACATGCCGCACGCCCCGGGCGTGCAGGCCGGCCGCCAGGCGCAACGCCGCGTCCCGCAGTTGCGAGTGATTCAGCGCCGGATCGACCGCAACGGTGCGTTCCGGCTGAGCCTTGAGCAGCATCTGCTCAAGTGTTATCCAATTCATGGGCGGCCTCTTACCCGTTGTCGTATGAGCCATTCAATGGCAAACAGCAGCCCCATCAATCCGTAGGAAATCAGGCCGGTGTACAACATCCACCAGCTCAGCGGCGCCCAGAGGGTCAGGGCGGCGGCGAGCAAGCCGTTACACAGGAAAAACACACTCCAGGCCACCGTGACCTGACGGGTATACACCACCGCCTTGGCCGGCAGCTGCGGTTCGCGCAGGCGGGCCAGGCGTTCGATCATCGGCGGGCCGTATTTCAGGCTCAGCACGAACAGCCCGAGCATGAACGCGCTGATCAGCACCGGGTACCAGCGCAGCAGGAGCGGGCTGTCGAACAGCGCGAGCAATACACAAAACACGATCGCCGTGGCCGCCATCCAGCGGCTGCCGGCCCCGCCCTTGCCAAGCAACGCCCGGGCCAGCCACAGGCTGCCCAGCAGCAGCCCGAACTGCCACGGGGCGAAGTGCTCCATGCCGAAATACACCGCAAAGGGGTAGAGCAGGCCCGCCAGCAGCAGGCCGAGGCCAATCAGCCGGGTCATGCGGCCGGTTGGACCAGTCGATAAACCGCCTCGACCACGTCATTGACGGTGCGCACCGACTTGAATTCTTCGGCGGCGATTTTCTTGCCGGTCTGGCGCTTGATATGGTCGATCAGGTCGACTGCATCGATGCTGTCGATTTCCAGGTCCTGGTACAGGTTCGATTCCAGCGTCACACGCTCAGGGTCCAGCTCGAAAAGCTCGACCAGAGCATCGCGCAGGGTGTGGAAAATGTCGTCACGAGTTTGCATGGTCCGGTCTCAGGGGCGTTTTGCAGTGACGAAGGCCGCAAGGCTTGCCACATTGCTGAAATGGTTACGGGTGTCCTTGGCGTCGGCATCGATCTTGATGCCGTACTCCCTCTGGATCGCCAGGCCGAGCTCCAGGGCATCCACCGAGTCCAGGCCCAGGCCTTCGCCGAACAGGGTCTGGTGGTCGCCGATGTCGTCGATGCCGATGTCTTCCAGGCCGAGGGCGTCGATGATCAGCTGTTTGATGTCACGGTGCAGATCGCTCATCTTCGGCGAGCTCCTTGATGTAATAGTGATGCAGAAAATCGTTGAGCCTGCGCGAAGCCTGGGGAGGCGGGCCGAGCGCGGCGAACGCCTGTGGGTCTATATCGGCCCCGACGCGGAAACTGAAGTGCACGCGGCGCTGGGGGATGCGATACCAGGGTTCAGCCTTGGTCAGGGTCGTGGGGCAGACCTTGATCGTGACGGGTGTGAGGATTTTCGCACCCCGCAGGGCGATGGCCGCCGCCCCCCGATGAAAGGCCGGCACCTGGCCTGGCTGGGTGCGCGTCCCTTCGGGGAAGACGATCAGCGTCTGGCCCTCTTGCAGGGCGTCGCTGGCGGCATCGAGCATGTCCATGCTGCCGTCGTTGCTGATGTATTGGGTCGAACGCAGTGGGCCACGGGTAAAGGGGTTGTCCCAGAGGCTTTGCTTGACCACGCAGTTGGCATCGCGCACCAGCCCGATCAGGAACACCACGTCGATCAGCGACGGATGGTTGGCAATGATCATCTGCCCGGGGCGCCCGAGCCGTTCGGCGCCATCGATCTGGTAGGTGAGCACGCCGGTGCGGGCCATGAACCGAATAAAGAACCAGAACAACCGCCCGACCGTGCGGCGCGCCCTTTGACGGTGAGCCTGGGCGTCGCCGGGCCACCAGGCCAGCAACGGGAATACCAGCAAACGCAGGCACAGCCCGCCCAGCCCGAACAGGGCGAAGCTTGCTGCGGTCGCGACCAGGCGCCAGTAATAGGCGTCGCGATGTTTACCGGTCACCGGTTGCGTTGCCAGGTCCATACACGATTCTTCCAGGCATGTTGGCAGGTGGTTTCGTTGTTCAGCAGGGTACGCAACAGATCCAGGGCATGGGGCCAGTCGCTACCAGACGATTGGCCGGCCTGCGCGCACAGGTCCAGTTGCCAGTCATCGCCCGGGGTCAGCAGCAGGCCCATGGCATAGGGAAACGGCACGTCATCGACCCACGGAGCATAGACTTGCGGAGGTTGTTCTTCGGTGATCACCAGCAGCACCGCAGGCGATCCTTCGTTCAATAGCGCGACGGCCTCCAGCACACCGTGCTCCAACCCGTCGCCGGTCGCGGCCAGGGCGGTCATTTCGCTGGTTTCGCCGCGCATGATCGACCACAGGCCAATCACCGCGTTGTGCACCGACAGGCTGAATTGGGTCGGCGACAATGGCTGATCGGCTGCCAGGTCCTTGAGAATCTCAAAAGTGCGCGGGGTTTCACCGTGGCGGGAAATAAAGACCAACGGTAGGTCCGGCCGACCCTCGGCCAACGGCCAGCCAACACTGAAGGCCATCCGCGCCAGGCGACTGAGGCGCCGGCGCTGCATGGCCGGCAGGAACGATACGTCAGGGGCGGCATCGCTGGGCGGCAATACGACCGGCTGTCGGCTCCATGCCTGCCAATCGTCCACGCTTTCGAGCCCAGGGGCCCATGCGCGCCATTGGGCGATATTGAAATTGATCACAAACTTCATCCCACCCCTGCGGGCTTTTATTGTCACGGTTCAGTGGTTTGACCCGCGTCCAACCCTGCATGGCCTTGCGACCCAAGTGGCGCGCATTATCCCGGTGCGGTTGGCTTGTAGCAAATACTGGTTACATTTTGCCCAGCGAAATGTACGAGTTGGTCCGCTCAAGGCCAGACCCGGACCATGGTCGCGATCAGCACGAGCCGGTCTGTCGGTTGTTTCTGTCACGGTCTGGGCGAATTGACGTCCGAATCGTTGGAAAAGCCACTGTTGCTGTAGTCCTTCTACGCAGAAGGTAGCTAAGCAGTGTCGCTGCCTACTACACTCGGGAATCTTTGATACACGGAGGTTTTGACATGCGGCGTGTGGTGTTCAATCAGAAAGGTGGCGTGGGCAAGTCCAGCATCGCCTGCAATCTGGCGGCAGTCAGCGCCAGCGAAGGCTATCGCACGCTGTTGGTAGACCTGGATGCCCAGGCCAACTCCACTCAATACCTGACTGGCTTGACCGGCGATGACATTCCCATGGGCATTGCCGATTTCTTCAAGCAAACCCTGTCGTCCGGGCCGTTCTCGAAAAAGAACAAGGTGGATATCTACGAAACGCCGTTCGACAACCTGCACGTGATCACCGCCACGGCGGAACTGACGGATCTGCAGCCCAAGCTTGAGGCCAAGCACAAGATCAACAAGCTGCGCAAACTGCTTGAAGAGCTGGAGGAGGATTACGACCGGATTTACCTGGATACCCCGCCTGCACTGAATTTCTATGCGGTTTCAGCATTGATCGCCGCCGATCGGGTGCTGATCCCCTTCGACTGCGACAGCTTCTCCAGGCAGGCCCTGTACGGCCTGCTGGCGGAAATCGAAGAGCTCAAGGACGACCATAACGAAGGCCTGGAAGTCGAAGGCATCGTGGTCAACCAGTTCCAGGCCCGGGCCAGCCTGCCGCAACAGATTCTTGACGAGCTGATCGCCGAAGGCCTGCCCGTATTGCCGGTGTACCTGAGCAGTTCGGTGCGTATGCGCGAGTCCCACCAGGCCAGCCTGCCGCTGATCCACCTTGACCCGCGGCACAAGCTGACCCAGCAGTTCATGGAGTTGCATAGCCTGCTGGAAAGCGCCTGAATCTGACCTGTGCAAAACCCATGTGGGAGCAACTGTGTGGGAGCAAGGCTTGCCCGCGATGAAAACGCCGCGGTCTCTTGAGGACCGCAGCGCCTGGATCGCGAGCAAGCTTTGCTCCCACAAAGCCCGCTCCCACAGTTATCTCATGGCTTCAAATCCCCTGGCTGCGCAACCAAGCCATCAACTGCGGCAACGGCAGCGCCCCACTCTGGCGCGCTACTTCCCGGCCGTCCTTGAACAGAATCAGGCTGGGAATCGAGCGGATCCCCAACTGCGCCGATAATTGCTGGTTGGCCTCGCTGTCGAGCTTGGTCAACCGGCATTTGCCCGCCAGTTGCGCGGCGGCTTGTTCGAACACGGGCGCGAAGGACTTGCACGGCCCACACCAATCGGCCCATACATCCACCAGCAACGGCAGGTCACCCTTGATCTGGCTGGCGTAGTCGCCTTGTTTGAGTTCGAACGGTTTGCTCAATAACACCTGGGCCTTGCAGCGCCCGCACTTGGGCTGGTCGCCCAGGCGTTCGGCGGGTATGCGATTGAGCCCGTTGCAATGGGGGCAGGGGATCAGCATCAGGTCAGTCTCCAGAAAATCTTTGGCACAGATTGAACACTATATAGAAACCACCACAAAAACCCCTGTGGGAGCAAGCTCCCACAGGGGTAAATCGGTGTGGCTGTTATTTAGCGTTGGTCAGCGTGTTGTAGCTGGTCATCAGGTTGCGGTAGTCCGGGATGTGGTTGGAGAACAAGGTCGCCAGCCCTTCCACGTCGTTGCGCCAGTCGCGGTGCAGTTCACAAGCCAGGCCGAACCAGGTCATCAGTTGCGCACCGGAGGATGACATGCGGTCCCAGGCCGATTGACGGGTCAGCTCGTTGAACGTGCCGGACGCATCGGTGACCACGAACACTTCGAAACCTTCGGCCAGGGCCGACAGTGCCGGGAAGGCTACGCAGACTTCAGTCACCACGCCGGCGATGATCAGTTGTTTCTTGCCGGTGGCCTTGATCGCCTTGACGAAATCTTCGTTGTCCCAGGCATTGATCTGGCCAGGACGAGCGATGTACGGCGCATCCGGGAACAGCGTCTTGAGTTCTGGCATCAACGGGCCGTTGGGGCCTGTTTCGAAGCTGGTGGTGAGGATGGTCGGCAGTTGGAAGTACTTCGCCAGGTCAGCCAGGGCCAGCACGTTGTTCTTGAAGCGGTCCGGGTCGATGTCGCGTACCAGGGACAGCAGGCCGGCTTGGTGATCGACCAGCAGAACGGCGGCGTTATCTTTGTCGAGACGGTTGTAGGAAGTGGTCATGGCGTAGCCCTCATTAAGTTTTGGTTGCCGAAGGTTTCGGCGTGGTTAAGGTTTTTAATGGCGGTGTTGCGATTGATCAGTGACTCATCCGATCGAAGCGCCCCGGCTTCAATCCGTGTTGCGTTTCGATGGGTGTAGATTAAAACTGGCACCTTTGATGCGCTAGACTGCAAAAATTCGCCTTAGCGTTCTATTTGGAGAACGATCATCGAAGACCTCAACACGCTTTACTACTTCACCCAGGTGGTCGAGCACCGCGGTTTCGCCGCCGCGGGCCGGGCGCTGGACATGCCAAAGTCAAAGCTCAGCCGGCGTATCGCCCAGTTGGAGGAGCGGCTCGGGGTGCGGTTGCTCCATCGCACCAGCCGCCACTGCACGTTGACGGAGATCGGCCAGGCCTATTACCAGCGCTGCCTGGCGATGCGGGTCGAAGCCGAGAGCGCGGCGGAAGTGATCGAACGCAACCGCTCCGAACCCCAGGGGCTGGTGCGCATCAGTTGCCCGACGGCGCTGCTCAACAGCTGGGTCGGGCCGATGCTGACTCGCTACATGCTCAAGTACCCACGGGTGGAGTTGTTCATCGAGAGCACCAACCGCCGGGTCGACCTGATCCATGAAGGGTTCGATATCGCCTTGCGGGTGCGCTTTCCGCCGCTGGAAAACACCGACATGGTCATGAAAGTGCTGAGCAACAGCACCCAGTGCCTGGTGGGCAGTCCGGCGTTCCTGGAGCGTTTGTCTTCACCGGCTTCCCCGGCAGACCTCAACGGCTTGCCCAGCGTGCACTGGGGCGCGGCGCAGCGGGAATACCAGTGGGAGTTGTTCGGCCCGGACGGCACCCGCGCGCTGATCCGCCATGAACCGCGCATGGTCACCGACGACCTGCTGGCCCTGCGTCACGCCGTGTTGGCCGGCATCGGCGTCGCCCACCTGCCCGCCGTGGTGGTGCGCGAAGACATAGCGGCCGGCCGATTGGTGGAACTGGTGCCGGGCTGGACGCCCAAGTGCGGGATCGTCCATGCGATCTTTGCCTCGCGACGCGGGTTGCTGCCGTCGGTGCGTGCGCTGATTGACTTTCTGGCCGAGGAATTCAGCCAGAGTGATATGGCGTAGCGTGGAGGCAGCCATGCCAGTGTATTTCCCTTGTGTGGGTTTGCTTGGGATGGTGGCCTGATAGTTGGTCGGGGTTTTTGACTGAGTACATATCCATTGTTGCGGTAATGGCTACTTAGGG
>NZ_ATLN01000035.1:0-50262 GCF_000416195.1 Pseudomonas sp. CFII68 | reverse complement strand
TTCGCGAGCAAGCCCGCTCCCACATTGGTTTCGGGTTGTTTATAAATTGTGCTCCGTCAGTGAGACTTCGTTTCCATGCCCCCAACCCAACCCACCGGCCAACCCGCCTACGTCCTCCACAGCCGCGCCTACCGCGAAAGCAGCGCCCTGGTGGACTTCCTCACGCCGCAAGGGCGGTTGCGGGCGGTATTGCGTGGGGCGCGGGGCAAGGCCGGGACGCTGGCGCGGCCGTTCGTGCCGCTGGAAGTCGAGTTCCGGGGCCGGGGCGAGTTGAAAAATGTCGGGCGCATGGAAAGCAATGGCGTCGCCGCATGGCTCAACGGTGAGGCGCTGTTCAGCGGCTTGTACCTCAATGAGCTGCTGATCCGCCTGCTGCCGGCCGAAGATCCCCACCCGGCTGTCTTCGACCACTACGCCGCCACCCTGCTGGCCCTGGCCGAAGGCCGTCCGCTGGAGCCGCTGCTGCGCTCCTTCGAATGGCGGCTGCTGGATGACCTGGGCTATGGCTTCGCCCTGAACACTGACCTGCACGGCGAGCCCATCGCCGCCGATGGCCTGTACCGCTTGCAAGTGGATGCCGGCCTGGAGCAGGTCTACCTGCTGCAACCGGGGCTGTTCAACGGGGCCGAGCTGCTGGCCATGGCCGAGGCCGACTGGAGTGCGCCGGGCGCCTTGTCGGCGGCCAAGCGGCTGATGCGCCAGGCGCTGGCGGTGCATCTGGGCGGGCGGCCACTGGTCAGTCGCGAGCTGTTTCGCAAGCCCTGATCAACCCGTATGCTGTGGGCCGACTATTCGTCCATTCAGGAGCCTTTTCGTGAGCACCAGCAATCGCATTCTTCTCGGCGTGAACATCGACCATGTCGCCACCCTGCGCCAGGCCCGCGGTACGCGTTACCCGGATCCGGTCAAGGCCGCACTGGACGCGGAAGAGGCGGGCGCCGACGGCATCACCGTGCACCTGCGTGAAGACCGTCGCCACATCCAGGAGCGTGACGTGCTGCTGCTCAAGGATGTGCTGCAAACCCGCATGAACTTCGAAATGGGCGTGACCGAAGAAATGATGGCGTTCGCCGAGCTCATCCGCCCGGCGCACATCTGCCTGGTGCCGGAGACTCGCCAGGAGCTGACCACCGAAGGCGGCCTCGACGTAGCGGGGCAGGAGGCGCGGATCAGCCTGGCGGTGGAACGCCTGTCGAAGATTGGCGCCGAGGTATCGCTGTTCATTGATGCCGACGAACGGCAGATCGAGGCGTCCAAGCGTGTTGGCGCGCCGGCCATCGAACTGCACACCGGCCGTTACGCCGATGCCGAGACGCCCACGGATGTGGCCGATGAGCTGCAGCGAGTCGCTGATGGCGTCGCCTTCGGCCTGGCCCAGGGCCTGATCGTCAACGCCGGCCATGGCCTGCACTACCACAACGTCGAAGCCGTCGCGGCCATCAAGGGCATCAACGAGCTGAACATCGGCCACGCGCTGGTGGCCCATGCGTTGTTCGTCGGGTTCAAGTCGGCTGTGTCGGAAATGAAAGCGCTGATCCTGGCTGCCGCCAAACCCTGACCCTGCCACTACACCCTGCGGAAGGTAGCCTGTGAGAGCTAGCCTGTGGGAGCAAAGCTTGCTCGCGATAGCGGACTGACAGTCAAACCGCTATCGCGAGCAAGCTTTGCTCCCACAGGCACCACATTAAGGAGTGTTTGCTCCCACAGGTCCGCTACCACATTAAGGGTTGTGTACGGCTGTTATAGCTGCGGGGATTCCTGGTTAGGCTTGCTCTTGTCGACACCCGGCACATGCAGGTTGCCCTCGGCCACCTGGTTGCCTTCGAGCTGCGGTTGCGTGACCCAGGTCAGGATGTCGTAGTAGCGACGGATGTTCGCCACGAAATGCACTGGCTCGCCGCCCCGGGCGTAGCCGTAGCGGGTCTTGCTGTACCACTGTTTCTGCGACAGGCGCGGCAGGATCTTCTTCACATCCAGCCACTTGTTCGGGTTCAGCCCTTCCTTGGCCGCCAGTTTGCGGGCGTCGTCCAGGTGACCGCTGCCCACGTTATAGGCGGCGAGGGCGAACCAGGTGCGGTCGGGCTCCTCGATGCTTTCGTCCAACTGCTCCTTCATGTAGGCCAGGTACTTGGCGCCGCCCATGATGCTTTGCTTCGGATCCAGGCGGTTGGATACGCCCATGGCCTGGGCGGTGTTCTGGGTCAGCATCATCAGGCCGCGCACGCCAGTCTTGGAGGTGACCGTCGGTTGCCACAGCGATTCCTGGTAGCCGATCGCGGCCAGCAGGCGCCAGTCGACTTTCTCTTTCTTGGCGTAGGCCTTGAAATGTTGTTCGTATTTGGGCAGTCGTTGCTGCAAGTGTTGGGCGAACGTGGTGGCGCCCATGTAGCCTAGGACGTCAACGTGCCCGTAATAACGGTCTTTGAGGCGCTGCAAGGTGCCGTTCTTCTGCACCTTGTCCAGGTAGCTGTTGATCTCGTTGAGCAGGCTGTTGTCCTCGCCAGGGGCAACCGCCCAACTCTGGCTGCGGGCATCGCCCAGGTCGAACGCCACGCGCACGTTGGGGAAGTACACCTGGTTCATCGCCACTTCGTTGGAGTCCACCAGCGTCAGGTCGATCTGCCCCTCATCCACCATGCGCAGCAGGTCGACAACCTCGACTGCGTCGGACTCTTCGTATTCGATGCCTGGATACTGCAGTTTCAGTTGGGCCAGTTGTTCAGCGTGGGTGCTGCCCTTGAGCACCATGATCTTCTTGCCCGCCAGGGCCGCCGCGTCGGTGGGGCGTGATTGGCCGTTGCGGTAGATGATTTGCGGGGTGACTTCCAGGTAGGAGCGGGAAAACCGCACCTGCTTCTTGCGCTGCTCGCTGCTGACAAGGCCCGCCGCCGCGAGTACCGGACCGTTGGGCTTGCCGATCTGGTTGAACAGATCGTCGAGGTTGTCGGCGGTCTCGATCTTCAGCTCCACCCCCAAATCGTCGGCGAAGCGCTTCACCAGCTCGTATTCGAAGCCGGTTTCACCATTGCGATCCTGGAAGTAGGTGGCAGGGCTGTTTCGGGTAACCACCCGCAGCACGCCATCCTCCTTTACGCGCTCCAGTGTGTTGGGTTTCTCAACACAACCACCGAGCACCAGGAAGAGTCCGGTTGCGATCAGCCATCTGGCATATCGCGGACGCAAAGCCGTTGGGGAAAACATCTGCGCAGTATACGCAAACGGCCCCTACCGCCATATCTCGACAGCAAAAGGCCAGTCTGCTAGCCATTGCAAAACATGTCCGCAGCACCAGCCGGCCGGGGCGCGCAGGGCTTTGCGTCGCTGAAAAATAACTCTGCGAAAACCTTGGTGCGGGTGTCCAATACCGCCGTGTGCGCAAAGACCGACATTCGGCCAGCATCGCGCGTGCCGTTTCGGGTGCCGTTGCCGGCGGTTTAGGCTAGAATGCACGGCCTCAAAGCACACCCCTTCCCGAGGCTGTCCCGAAGATGTTGATCCTGCGCGGCGCTCCTGCCCTTTCTGCCTTTCGCCACAGCAAACTCCTTGAGCAACTGAGCCAGAAGGTTCCGGCTGTCAGTGGCTTGTATGCTGAATTCGCTCACTTCGCCGAAGTCACCGGCGGTTTGACCGGCGACGAACAGCAGGTGCTTGCGCGCCTTCTGAAGTACGGTCCCAGTGTTCCTGTCCAGGAGCCGGCCGGTCGCCTGTTCCTGGTACTGCCGCGTTTCGGCACCATTTCGCCGTGGTCGAGCAAGGCCAGCGACATCGCCCGCAACTGCGGCCTGGCGAAAATCCAGCGCCTGGAGCGCGGTATTGCCTTTTATGTCGCCGGTGAGTTCAGCGAGGCCGAGGCCCAACTGATCGCCGAAGGCCTGCATGACCGCATGACCCAGGTCGTCCTGGGCAACCTGGAGCAGGCCGCCGGCCTCTTCAGCCACGCCGAACCCAAGCCACTGACCGCTATCGACGTACTGGGCGGCGGCCGTGCCGCGCTGGAAAAAGCCAACGTCGAGCTGGGCCTGGCCCTGGCCGAAGACGAGATCGATTACCTGGTCAACGCCTTCCAGGGCTTGAAGCGCAACCCCCACGACATCGAACTGATGATGTTCGCCCAGGCCAACTCCGAGCACTGCCGCCACAAGATCTTCAACGCCAGTTGGGACATTGACGGCCAGGACCAGGAAAAAAGCCTGTTTGGCATGATCAAGAACACCTATCAGATGCACAATGAAGGTGTGCTGTCGGCTTATAAGGACAACGCGGCGGTGATCGTCGGTAGCGTTGCCGGTCGTTTCTACCCGAACCCTGAGACCCGCCAGTACGGTGCGGTCCAGGAGCCGGTGCACATCCTCATGAAGGTCGAGACCCACAACCACCCGACCGCGATTGCCCCGTTCCCGGGCGCGTCCACCGGTTCCGGTGGCGAGATCCGTGACGAAGGCGCCACCGGGCGCGGCGCCAAGCCCAAGGCCGGCCTGACCGGCTTCACCGTGTCGAACCTGCAGATCCCGGGCTTTGAACAGCCGTGGGAAAAGCCGTACGGCAAGCCTGAGCGCATCGTCAACGCCCTCGACATCATGATTGAAGGCCCCCTGGGGGGCGCGGCGTTCAACAACGAATTCGGCCGTCCGGCCCTGACCGGCTACTTCCGTACCTTCGAACAGTCCATCACCACCCCGCGTGGTGAGGAAGTCCGTGGTTACCACAAGCCGATCATGTTGGCTGGCGGCATGGGCAACATCCGCGCCGAACACGTGCAGAAAGGCGAGATCCTGGTCGGCTCCAAGCTGATCGTCCTCGGTGGCCCGGCCATGCTGATCGGCCTGGGTGGCGGTGCCGCTTCCTCCATGGCCACCGGCACCAGCTCGGCGGACCTGGACTTCGCCTCGGTCCAGCGGGAAAACCCGGAAATGGAACGCCGTTGCCAGGAAGTCATCGACCGTTGCTGGCAGTTGGGTGAACACAACCCCATCAGCTTCATTCACGACGTCGGCGCGGGCGGCCTGTCCAACGCCTTCCCGGAACTGGTCAACGACGGTGGCCGTGGTGGCCGCTTCGAACTGCGCAACATTCCGAACGACGAGCCGGGCATGGCCCCGCACGAAATCTGGAGCAACGAATCCCAGGAGCGTTACGTCCTGGCGGTCGGTCCGGCCGACTTCGAACGTTTCCAGGCCATTTGCGAGCGCGAGCGCTGCCCGTTTGCGGTAGTGGGTGAAGCCACCGCCGAGCCGCAACTGACCGTCACCGACAGCCATTTCGGCAACAGCCCGGTGGACATGCCGCTGGAAGTGCTGCTGGGCAAGGCCCCGCGCATGCACCGTTCGGCCGTTCGCGAAGCCGAGCTGGGCGACGATTTCGATCCGTCGACACTCGATGTCGCCGAGTCCATCGAGCGCGTGCTGCATCACCCGGCCGTGGCGAGCAAGAGCTTTTTGATCACCATCGGCGACCGCACCATCACCGGCCTTGTGGCCCGTGACCAGATGGTTGGCCCGTGGCAGGTGCCGGTGGCTGACGTTGCCGTGACCGCCACCAGCTTCGACGTCTACACCGGTGAAGCCATGGCGATGGGCGAGCGCACGCCGCTGGCACTGTTGGACGCCCCGGCGTCGGGCCGCATGGCGATCGGCGAGACCCTGACCAACATCGCGGCTTCGCGTATCGGCAAGATTTCCGACATCAAGCTGTCGGCCAACTGGATGTCCGCCGCCGGTCACCCGGGTGAAGACGCCCGTCTGTACGACACCGTCAAGGCTGTTGGCATGGAGCTGTGCCCTGAGCTGGGCATCACCATTCCGGTGGGCAAGGACTCGATGTCCATGGCCACGCGCTGGAACGACGAAGGCGTGGACAAGAGCGTGACCTCGCCGCTGTCGCTGATCGTGACGGGTTTCGCCCCGGTCACCGACATCCGCCAGACCCTGACCCCGCAACTGCGCATGGACAAGGGCACCACCGACCTGATCCTGATCGACCTGGGCCGTGGCCAGAACCGCATGGGCGCCTCGATCCTGGCCCAGGTGCATGGCAAGCTCGGTTCGCAAGCACCGGACGTCGACGATGCCGAAGACCTGAAAGCGTTCTTCGCCGTCATCCAGGGCCTCAACGCCGACGGTCACCTGCTGGCTTACCACGACCGTTCCGACGGCGGTTTGCTGACCACTGTGGTGGAAATGGCCTTCGCCGGCCATTGTGGCCTGAGCTTGACCCTCGACAGCGTTGCCGAGTCCACCGCCGAAATCCCGGCCATCCTGTTCAACGAAGAGTTGGGCGCGGTGATCCAGGTTCGCCAGGACGCCACCCCGGACATCCTCGCCCAGTTCAGCGCGGCTGGCCTGGCCGACTGCGTCTCGGTGATCGGCCAGCCGATCAACAACGCCCACATCAACATCACCTTCAACGGCGACACCGTCTTCGAAGGCCAGCGCAGCCTGTTGCAGCGCCAGTGGGCGCAAACCAGCTACCAGATCCAGCGCCTGCGCGACAACGCCGACTGCGCCGAGCAGGAATTCGACGCGCTGCTGGAAGAAGACAACCCGGGCCTGAGCGCCAAGCTCAGCTACGACGTCAACGAAAACGTGGCCGCGCCCTACATCAAGAAAGGCATTCGCCCACAAGTGGCGGTCCTGCGCGAGCAGGGCGTCAACGGCCAGGTGGAGATGGCGGCAGCGTTCGACCGCGCCGGCTTCAACGCGATCGACGTGCACATGAGCGACATCCTCGCTGGTCGTGTCGACCTGAATGACTTCAAGGGCATGGTCGCTTGCGGCGGTTTCTCCTACGGTGACGTGTTGGGTGCCGGTGAAGGCTGGGCCAAGTCGGCGCTGTTCAACAGCCGCGCCCGCGATGCGTTTCAGGGCTTCTTCGAACGCACCGACAGCTTCACCCTCGGTGTGTGCAACGGTTGCCAGATGATGTCCAACCTGCACGAGCTGATCCCGGGCAGCGAGTTCTGGCCGCACTTCGTGCGTAACCGTTCCGAGCAGTTCGAAGCCCGCGTGGCGATGGTCCAGGTGCAGGAGTCGAATTCGATCTTCCTGCAGGGCATGGCCGGTTCGCGCATGCCGATCGCCATCGCCCACGGCGAAGGCCATGCGGAATTCGAAAGCGAAGAAGCGCTGCTCGAAGCCGACTTGTCCGGTTGCGTGTCGCTGCGTTTTGTCGACAACCACGGCAAGGTCACCGAAACCTACCCGGCCAACCCGAACGGCTCGCCGCGCGGGATCACCGGCCTGACCAGCCGCGACGGCCGCGTCACGATCATGATGCCGCACCCGGAGCGTGTGTTCCGCGCGGTGCAGAACTCGTGGCGTTCGGACGACTGGAACGAAGACGCGCCATGGATGCGCATGTTCCGCAACGCGCGCGTCTGGGTGAACTAAGGCGGTGTACAAGCTCTGCTTCTTCGTCCCGGCCAGCCATCTGGACGTGGTCAAAAGCGCCGTATTCGCTGCCGGTGGCGGGCGAATCGGTGACTATGAGCACTGCGCCTGGCAAGTGTTGGGCCTGGGCCAGTTTCGCCCGTTGGACGGCAGCCAGCCGTTCATTGGTGAGGCGGGGCAGGTTGAGCAGGTCGAGGAATGGAAGGTGGAGCTTGTCGTTGCTGATGAGTTGATTCGTGCGGTGGTGGAGGTTTTGAAACTCAGCCATCCCTATGAGACGCCGGCGTATGAGGTGTGGCGGTTGGAGGATTTTTGATCTTCCTGCGCTTGAATCGCTTAAATCGCTAAATGAAAAACCCGCTGAGTGGATCAGCGGGTTTTTTATTGGGTGTTGGTTTTGTGTGTATATCCGTTGCTGCGGTCACGGCTGCTTAGGGTTCCGCCCTGACGGCGGCTCACTTTTGAGAAGCGCAAAAGTAAGCAAAACGCTTCTGCCCCACCACTCGGCACCTCGCTTAGGCTCGGTGTGCCCTCACTCCGGAATTGCTCCGTGGGCCCGCCGCGAAGGGCCCACGGAACAATGCCTTCGTTCAGGCATGCCGAGCCTAGGCGAGGCACCGAGTGGTGGGGCATGAGCGTTTTGCTTACTTTTGCGCTTCTCAAAAGTGAGCCGCCGTCAGGGCGGAACCCTAAGTGGCCGTTACCGCAGCAACGGATATGTACCCAATTCAATCCAAAAAAAGCCTATCTGAATTTGTGCGAAACATCTCTGATCAGATGGCTGGTCTGTCAGACGCACCGAAGTTTCCGACATGTTTTTAAGGTTGTCCCTCGGAAGGTAGGGCTCTAGCCTTTGGGTGTCGCTGCCAGTTCAGCGACCGGGTTTGACCGTCCGAAAAAAATCAAGGGGCAACAAGCCCGGACGTTTTGTCCTGGGCTCCATTAATTTAAAGGAGCTTCAATTGAAAAATAATTCTGACATGCCAAAACCCGCCTCCACCTTCCCCTACGGCGACTACGCCCCCGAAAAGCTGAAAGAAGCCGCCGACCGCGCGATGGATCATTACCTCAAGCCTGACGACAGCGAACCAGAACCCAAACCCTCGGTGCAGTTGTTCAGCGTATCGGACAACGTTGACACCGAAACCTTGCTAGCTAACCTCAGCGAAACCCTGGCCTCGGCCAATGCGGTGCTTAGCGACCTCCTGTTTGACTTGGACGGTTCGCGGCGGCATGTGGCGTTGGGGGTGGCGCAGATGATCGAGCTGGGAACGTTGTTGGCGAACAAAGCCTTGGACCGGGTAGAGCTTCGGACTTGATGCCATAAGTGCCGGCCCCATCGTCGGATCGCCGCCCGGAGCAAGCTCGCTCCCACAGTGGTTAGTGGCGTTCACAACACCATTGTGGGAGTTAGCATTAGCCAGCCTGCACTGCGAAAACTATTGATGGCGGTTTTCGAGGCGGCAAGCTTCTTTTTCGATGCCAATGCACTCGACCGGTTCGCCCACGCCTTTCTCGAAACGGCGGGCGTTCATCAACAGGCCTCCCTTGATACCGCCGATGAACGCGAAGGCGCCTTCGCGTGCGCCGGTGTTACGCCCTGATAGATCCACTGCCACGCTGTTGGGTCTGACTTCATATACCCATCCACCGTTTTGTGCTTCCACGACAGCCCAGACCTTGGCTTCGCTATAGTCGCGAAATGCCACAACGACCGATTGAATGTAGGGGGACTCCGGCTGGCTGGCCCATCTGAGAATGGGTGGCAGCGAGCTCCTGCCCCGTAACCCTTGGGCAAGCGCAGCCGCCCCCTGTACTGGATTGATTGTCTGGGAACCGACCGCCCAGAGGGACTCTTTGCTTTTTACCCACGCCAAACCTTCTGGAGGCGTGATCCGGCTCCATTCTATGCTGACCGCCGCGACCTCCAGTGGGCTTTCATGGCCGGTCGGCTCGCGGTAGTTCTGGTTCGCTTCACAATCGGCAAGGTTGTCTTTCTTGCATGCTTGCCTGATGAACTCGCGCTTGACTCCCCCCGGAAAGCTGATTTCCTGCTCGCTGACAGCTCCACCAGATGCATCCTGGTCAATACCATGAGGGGCTTTGATCTCATACACCCATTCCTTGGCGAAACGTTGGGCGAGACCCTGGTCGCGGGTTGTACTGCTGTAGACCGATTTCCCTGCCCCAGCTCCGTGGCTCCACCAGTCATACATCCACTCGGGTATGGGGAAGCCTGCGGCTTTGGGTAAGATCCCGTCTTGGAAGGCCCCGAGTCCCTGATCCGTAGTGTCTCCTCGATAGAGCGTGCCCATGTCGGTACGCCAATGCAACGATGGCTTGGTATCGCGGATCGGCACGCTCGAATCCGCCGCGACCTGAAGCCAGGCGGTATACCACGGCTCCTCTTTTCCATCGCCCCCCCACGCGTCGGAGCCCGGTTGCCACACACCCGTCAACGCCACCACCGCAACCGCTGTCGTCCGTATAAAACTGTTATGAGTTGTCATGATTTGATGTCTCATCTGGAGCAGGTGAAGCCCTGTCGAATCACATACGTCATGACTACCTATGCTTCGACGTGACACGTCTCACTTTGGATTCTGCGGGGCACAGCGAGCCGAACCACCGCATCAGTTCTGAGGGTAGATCAAGGCTGGGGGAGGGGATTGCGTTGCGGTTCTTGGACTTGTAACAAAAGGCTGGTCGACACCGTTCCCTGTGGCGAGGGGATTTATCCCCGTTGGGCTGAAGCAGCCCTCAAGCCAGGCAATTCGGTGTGTCAGGAAAATTGAGTTGTTTGTTTAGGGGGGCTGCTGCGCAGCCCAACGGGGATAAATCCCCTCGCCACAGGGATCTCATGTGTGGTCGGGTACTACGGTCGGATTTCGATCATCGTCCCATCCGGCACCAGGCTCCACACCTCGCGCATGTCCACATTGCGCATGGCGATGCAGCCATCGGTCCAGTCCAGCGTATGGAACAACTGCTCAGGGTTCTCTTCCGAATCCGGCGTGCCGTGGATCATGATCATGCCCCCCGGTTCCACGCCTTCGCGGCGGGCGCGGGCGGCGTCGCTGATGTTGGGGTAGGAAATGTGCATCGACAGATAGAACCGGTCGCTGGTCTTGCGCCAGTCCAGCCAATAGAAGCCTTCGGGGGTGCGCTTGTCGCCTTCTATCAGCTTGGGGCCTTTTTTGGCGCCCTTGCCCAGGGAGATGCGATAGGTCTTGAGCGGCTTGCCGTCGTTGATCAATTGCAATTGATGGGCGGACTTGAGCACCAGCACTTTTTCGATGACCTTGCCGTTGTAGGTTCCCACCGCCGAGGCCTGGGACACCGTTGTGAACGACAAGCAGAACAGGACAAGCAACCAGCGCATTGAAACGATATCCCTAGAGGTGTCGCGACTATATTGATTGGTTTTTCAGGTGTTGGCCGGCTGAGCCAACGGTGGAATCGATTCGGATCGCACCGGGTAATCCTCGGCGCGGCGGTCGGCATAGAAATATTCCAGGGTGCGGCCCACCGTACGGAAAGCCAACTCGTCCCAGGGAATGTCCGCTTCTTCGAACAGCTTCACTTCCAGGCTCTCGGGCCCGGCGGCGAAATCCTCATCCATCAGCTCGGCGCGGAAGAATACATGTACCTGGCTGATATGCGGTACGTCAATCAGCGTATAGATGCTCAAGTTTCGCACCCGGGCGCAGGCTTCTTCGGCGGTTTCGCGCACGGCGGCCTGTTCGATGGTTTCGCCGTTTTCCATGAAGCCTGCCGGCAGCGTCCAGTAACCGCGCCGCGGCTCGATGGCGCGCCGGCACAACAGGACTTTACTGCCCCAGGTCGGTACGCAACCGGCCACGATGTTGGGGTTCTGGTAATGGATGGTGTGGCAGGTGTCGCAGACAAAACGCAGGCGCGAGTCGCCTTCGGGTATGCGCTGGGTCACCGGGTTACCGCACTGGCTACAGAATTTCATGCTTGGGTTCCTGAATGCTGCGCCTATCTTGGCGTGCGTAGGCCGGTGCGGCAAGTTGTCGTTTCGCGACACGACGTGGTGCGGGGGTTGGGCCGCTTGAACGATTGGTGCATGATGCAAGGTAGCGAATAAATCGAGAAGTCTCATGCTGGACGAGCTACTGCATCGAGTAAGCAACCATACCCCGCACGATCTGCAGGCCGACCAACGTTTCCCTGAAGCCGCGGTGCTGGTGCCGATCACCCGCAGCGATGAACCGGAGCTGGTACTGACCCTGCGCGCCAGCGGGCTCTCGACCCATGGCGGCGAGGTGGCGTTCCCCGGCGGGCGCCGCGACCCGGAAGACCCGGACCTGATCTTCACCGCCCTGCGCGAAGCCGAGGAAGAAATCGGCCTGCCGCCCGGCCTGGTGGAAGTGATCGGCCCCCTCAGCCCGTTGATCTCGCTGCATGGCATCAAGGTCACACCGTATGTCGGGGTGATTCCGGACTACGTCGAATACCAGGCCAACGATGCCGAGATCGCTGCGGTATTCAGCGTGCCGCTGGAGTTTTTCCGCAAGGATCCGCGTGAACACACGCACCGTATCGATTACCAGGGCCGCAGTTGGTACGTGCCCAGCTATCGATTTGGCGAGTACAAGATCTGGGGCCTGACGGCGATCATGATCGTCGAACTGGTCAACCTGCTGTACGACGCCGACATCGACCTGCACACACCGCCCAAAAGCTACATCAATACCTGATGACCCGAGGACCCTCATGAAATACCGCCTGGGCGATGCCCGTGTCGAAACCCACCCACAGAGCTGGGTCGCGCCCAACGCCACGCTGGTGGGCAAGGTCCGCCTCGAAGAGGGCGCCAATGTCTGGTTCAACGCCGTACTGCGCGGTGACAACGAACTGATCCTGATCGGCAAGAACAGCAACGTGCAGGACGGCACGGTGATGCACACCGACATGGGCTATCCGCTGACCATCGGCACCGGTGTGACCATCGGCCACAACGCCATGCTCCATGGCTGTACGGTGGGCGACTACAGCCTCATCGGCATCAACGCGGTGATTCTCAACGGCGCGAAGATCGGCAAGAACTGCATCATCGGCGCCAACTCGCTGATCGGCGAAGGCAAGGAAATTCCCGACGGCTCGCTGGTGATGGGCTCGCCCGGCAAGGTGGTGCGTGAACTGACCGAGGCCCAGAAGAACATGCTCGAGGCCAGCGCCGCGCACTATGTGCACAATGCCCAGCGCTACGCCCGCGACCTGTTCGAGCAGGAACCATGAGCGCCCCTGAACGCCCGGTGCCTTCGCCCTGCGTGAACATCTGCGCGCTGGACGATGACGACATCTGCACCGGTTGCCAGCGCACCGTGGCGGAGATCACCCGGTGGAGCCGGATGGACAACGAGGAGCGCCGCGGTGTCTTGGCGTTGTGTCATGAACGGGCCAAGGCCAGTGGGTTGGTGTGGATGTTGCCGGCTAGGCGGTGATCTCCACCTGTGAACACAAAATCCCTGTGGGACACCTACCTGGGGGACACCTATCTGTGGGAGCAAAGCTTGCTCGCGATGCGGGTGCCGTGGTCTTCAGGTAAACCGCGTGATCTTCATCGCGGGCAAGCCTTGCTCCCACAGTCATCGCGGGCAAGCCTTGCTCCCACAGGTTTGGCTCACACAGCTATGTGCTCTGCAGGCCTCTATTTCAACGATGCCCACCGATCGACCCCCACCATCCCCAGCGCAATCGCGATAAACCCCAGCAATATCCCCCCGGCATTGATGAACACCTGTGGATAACCCAGGTTCGCCACATCGATGAAAGGGTAGGGGTAAGCCGCCAATAGATCCCCGCGCAGCAGGACGTAGGCGAAGTACACCAAGGGGTAGATCACCCAAAGCCCGATGTGGCCCAGGCGCAAGCCGCCTTTGGGCACGTAGAGCCACCAATAGGCGATGTACAGCAAGGGCACCACGTCGTGCAGCAACTCATCGGCCACGAACTGCCAGCCTTCGGGCTGCCAGAGGTGGCGCAGCAGCAGGTTGTAGGCCAGGCCGACCAGGGCGATGCTCACGGCGACGCCGCTGCGTGTGCTGGGCCGTAGGAACCAGCGTCGGGTCGGGGATTGGCGGTGGGTCAGTTCCCAGGTCAGAACGACCGCCACCAACAGGTTGGTCAGTACCGTGAAGAAGCTGAAGAAACTCACCAGCCCGCCCAGCAGGCTCGCGTCCAGTTTCCAGCGACCCAGCAGGATCAGGTACAGCTGGATGCTCAATCCCACCCAGCCCAGCAGTGCCGTCACCGATACGAAGCGCTGACGACCCTTGTCAATCCCCATGACTCAGACCGGCCGTTTAGTGCGCATCAACTTGATGTACAGGCGCTCGACCTTCTCCCGTGCCCACGGCGTCTTGCGCAGGAAAGTCAGGCTCGACTTGATGCTCGGGTCGCTCTTGAAGCAACGGATGTCGATGCGTTCAGCCAGGCCCGACCATTCGTAGTGCTGCACGAGGGCGTTGAGGATCTGCTCCAGCGTCACGCCGTGCAGCGGGTTGTTGTTGGGTTCGGTCATGGGAGGCCTTCGCGCTAAAGGTGTAAAGCCGCGCACCTTAGCCGAGGTGCCCCTTTGGTGGAAGCATAGCCTTCATCATGGCCGTCAGCGCCAGGCGCACTGTTACCGAATCCGAGATGATTCATGTCAGCAAAAGCTCTTTCTCTATTGAGAGCAGGACATTATCCTTGCGCCGCCTGCTGAAACGCTTCTTCTGTTGTGCCGAAGCCTCTGCGTCCAGTTTATTACCTGCTGAAAAATCTAAGAATGCTCGATGTCCAGACTCCGAAAGACAGCGCTGTCTTTTGGCGTATGACGAACGACTTTCTGTGGGAGCGGGCTTGCTCGCGAAGGCGATTTCACATCCGGCATAAAAGTCGCCTGACATGCCGCTTTCGCGAGCAAGCCCGCTCCCACAATGGTCCGCGTACACCCAATTACCTTTTTCAACTGAACCATGCCCCCGCAAGATCGTCATCTACAGTGACTACTTGCGCGGGACTCCTTAAAACGTCACGGAGAAACACACTATGAGCACTGAGGGTGCTTTGAGTCGAAGCCGTCTGCTACCGAGTCTGCTCGGCATTCTGCTTCTATTGATGGGCCTGGTCCTGCTGGCCGGGGGAGTCAAGCTGAGCACGCTTGGCGGCTCGTTGTACTACCTGCTGGCCGGTCTCGGCCTGGCGCTGACCGGCGTGCTGCTGATCATGGCCCGTCGCGCGGCCCTGGGCCTGTACGCGCTGGTGCTGTTCGCCAGCACCGTGTGGGCCTTGTGGGAAGTGGGCCTGGACTGGTGGCAACTGGTGCCGCGCCTGGCGATGCTGTTTGCCTTGGGCATCGTCATGTTGCTGCCGTGGTTGCGTCGCCCGCTGTTGACCGCCGATGCCTCGGCTGTGGGCACCCGCGCATTGGGCGCCGCCGTGGTCATCGCCGGTGTTGCCGCGCTCGCCAGCCAGTTCACCAACCCGGGTGAAATCAAGGGCCAACTGGACCGCGACAGCGTGCCGGGCATGGCCAACACCGCACCGGCCATGCCGGACGGCGACTGGAACTCCTACGGGCGCAGTGCCCATGGCGACCGCTATTCGCCGCTGGCGCAGATCACCCCCGAGAACGTCAGCAAACTGGTGCCGGCCTGGACCTATCGCACCGGCGACCTGCCAGGGCCGAACGATCCGGGTGAAACCACTGCCGAAAACACCCCGCTGAAGGCCAACGGCATGCTCTACGTGTGCACGCCTCACAGCCAGGTGATTGCTCTGGAGCCTGAAACCGGCAAGGAAATCTGGCGTTTCGATCCGAAGCTATCCACGCAAAAAGCGCAGAACTTCAAGGGTTGGGCCCACATGACCTGCCGTGGCGTGACCTATCACGATGACGCCGCGTACGCCTCTGCCGAGCAGAGCCCCACCGGTGCCGCCAGCACCACGCCGGCCAGCAGCGTATGCCCACGGCGGATCTTCCTGCCGACCGCCGACACCCGTCTGATCGCCCTCAACGCCGACACCGGCAAGATGTGCGAAGACTTCGGCGACAAGGGCCAGGTCGACCTGACCGCCAACATCGGTGGTTTCACCGCCGGCGGTTACTACTCCACGTCGCCACCGGCGGTCACCCAGAACCTGGTGGTGATCGGCGGCCACGTCACCGATAACGTCTCCACCGACGAGCCCAGCGGTGTCATCCGTGCCTACGACGTGCACACCGGCAAGCTGGTGTGGAACTGGGACAGCGGCAATCCGGACGACACCACGCCGATTGCCGAAGGCAAGACCTACACCCGCAACTCCCCGAACATGTGGTCCATGTTCAGCGTCGATGAAAAACTCGGCATGCTCTACCTGCCGATGGGCAACCAGACCCCCGATCAGTTCGGTGGTTTGCGCACACCGGAATCGGAAAAATACGCCGCTGGCCTGACCGCCCTGGACATCGCCACTGGTAAGGTGCGCTGGTACTTCCAGTTCACTCATCACGACCTGTGGGACATGGACGTCGGCGGTCAACCGACCCTGATGGACCTGAAGACCGCCGATGGCGTGAAACCCGCTGTATTGGCCTCGACCAAGCAGGGCAGCATCTATGTGCTGGACCGCAGCAATGGCCAGCCGATCGTGCCGATCAAGGAAATCCCTGTGCCGCAAGGCGCGGTGGAAGGCGACCACACCTCGCCGACCCAACCGATGTCCGACCTGAACTTCGTGCCGCCGGTCCTCAAGGAAAGCGACATGTGGGGCGTGACCCCGTTCGACCAGATGCTCTGCCGGATCGACTTCAAGTCGCTGCGTTATGACGGCATGTTCACGCCGCCGTCGCTGCAAGGCTCGATCGTCTACCCAGGCAACTTCGGCGTGTTCGACTGGGGCGGCATTTCGGTGGACCCGGTGCGCCAGATCGCCTTCGTCAATCCGAGCTACATGGCGTTCAAGTCGAAACTGGTGCCAGCGGCCGAAGTGGCGGGTGGCCCGGGGCGCAAGAGCGAAACCGAAGGCGTGCAGCCTAACAAGGGCGCGCCATATGGGGTGATCCTCGAAGCGCTGCTCTCGCCAATGGGCCTGCCTTGCCAGGCGCCTGCGTGGGGTTATGTCGCGGCCGTGGACCTGACCACCAACAAGACCCTGTGGAAGCACAAGAACGGCACCGTGCGCGACAGCTCGCCGGTACCGATCCCGCTGAGCATGGGCGTCCCGAGCCTGGGTGGCCCCTTCACCACCGCCAGCGGCCTGGCGTTCCTGAGCGGCACTCTCGACCAGTACTTGCGTGCCTATGACGTGAAGAACGGCAAGCAACTGTGGGAAGGCCGCCTGCCCGCCGGCGCCCAGACCACGCCGATGACCTACACCGGCAAGGACGGCAAGCAATACGTGCTGGTTGTTGCCGGTGGTCACGGTTCCCTGGGCACCAAGCAGGGCGATTATGTGATTGCCTACAAACTGCCGGATTAAGCTCAACCGGCGACCATGAAAAAGGCGACACCCTTGCGGGTGTCGCCTTTTTTAATACCCGGATGTCACCCCAGTTAACCGTGGGAGCAAAGCTTGCTCGCGATGCTGACGCCTTGGTCTTCAGGTGGCCCGCGTTATCGTTCATCGCGGGCAAGCCTTGCTCCCACAGGTCACCATGGGCAAGCGATCTTGTTTACAGTTCGATCTTGACGGCCTGCGAGGCGCGGGTCGCCTTGGCACGGGCGGCTTCGATGGATTCGTCGCGGGCCAGGGCCACGCCCAGGCGGCGCTGGCCGTTGACTTCCGGTTTGCCGAACAGGCGCAGGGCGGTGTCCGGTTCACTCAGGGCCGCGCCCAGGTTGGCGAAAGCGGTCTGGGTCGATTGGCCTTCCACCAGGATCACCGCCGAGGCCGAAGGGCCGAACTGGCGGATCAGCGGGATCGGCAGGCCGAGAATGGCGCGGGCATGCAGGGCGAATTGCGACAGGTCCTGGGAGATCAGCGTCACCAGGCCGGTGTCGTGTGGGCGTGGCGAGACTTCGCTGAACCACACCTGGTCACCCTTGATGAACAGCTCGACGCCAAACAGGCCGCGACCACCCAGGGCCTCGGTCACTGCCTTGGCGACGCGCTCGGATTCGGCCAGGGCCACCGGGCTCATGGCTTGTGGCTGCCAGGATTCCTGATAGTCGCCCTTTTCCTGACGGTGGCCGACCGGCGCGCAGAAGGTGGTGCCGCCGACGTGACGCACGGTGAGCAGGGTGATTTCGTAGTCGAAATCGATGAAACCTTCGATGATCACCCGGCCCTTGCCAGCACGGCCGCCTTCCTGGGCGTAGTCCCAGGCTTTTTGCACGTCATCGGTACTGCGCAGCAGGCTCTGGCCCTTGCCCGAGGAACTCATCACCGGCTTGACCACGCACGGGAAACCCAGGGTTTCCACGGCCTTGCGGTAGTCTTCCACGGTGTCGGCGAAGAAGTACGGCGAGGTCGGCAGGCCCAGTTCTTCGGCGGCCAGGCGACGGATGCCTTCACGGTTCATGGTCAGTTGCGCGGCGCGGGCGGTGGGGATCACGGTGAAGCCTTCGGCTTCCAGTTCCACCAGGGTGGCGGTGGCGATGGCTTCGATTTCCGGCACGATGAAATGCGGCTTCTCGGCCTCGATCACCGCACGCAGGGCAGCACCGTCGAGCATGTTGATCACATGGCTGCGGTGGGCCACTTGCATGGCCGGCGCGTTGGCGTAGCGGTCCACGGCAATCACCTCGACGCCCAGGCGCTGCAGTTCGATTACCACTTCCTTGCCCAGCTCACCGCTGCCACACAACAAAACGCGGGTCGCGGTGGGCGACAATGGGGTTCCGATACGGGTCATCTGAAGGTCCTCAAACAGGAGCGGATCATCGCGGGTTGCGCGCCGGGCGAGCTTCCCATGGGAGAAAGCGCGGCATTTTACATGAACCGCCCGGCGATGGCCTGTTTACGTAAACGCCAGGCCATGATCAGCCAGACGGCGGTGACCCCGGCGAATTTCGAGAGCAGGGCGGTGATCACCACGGCGGGCGTCAGGGCGTCGATCAGGCCGAAGAAGATGAACGTGTCCAGGGGAATGCTCAGGGCCGAACTGATCCACAACCGATCATGCAGTGGGCGCTTGGTGATGGTGAACACCAGCCAATCGATGCATTCGGACACGGCGAACGCCGTGGCGCTGGCCAGGGCGATGGTTGGGTCCGAGGTGACGTAGGACAACACCAGCGCCACCAGCATCGCCGCGATGGCGCCGTGGCCGAAACGGGTCTGCACCATGTCCCGCAGGATAAACACCAGGCCGCCCCAGGCCGACCAGATGATGTCCAGGTGCGGCGCGGCGGAAAACGCGAAGTTGATCAGCACGACGCTGCTGATGTAGGCGAGCAGGAAAAGCATGGGGCGGGGTACCTGGTGGAAGGTTGATCAAGACATTAAAGGACAGCGATGGCCCTGTGGGAGCAAAGCTTGCTCGCGAAACAGGCGACTCGATTTCTGAAAGACCGCATCGTCCTCATCGCGGGCAAGCCTTGCTCCCACAGAAGCCTTGCTCCCAAAGAGGGTTGTGTTCAGTCAGCGGGTGCAGGGTACTTCAGCCACCGCCAGTCCCTCAATCTTCCTCACTGTCATCCAGCTTCCAATACCCCACCGCCTTCACAAAGTCCTGGTCCAGGCCTTTCTCTTCCAGCAACACCTTGCGAATCTGCCGCGACACCTTGCTCTCGGTCGCGACCCAGGCGTACAGCTTGCCGCCGGGCATGTCCAGCTGTTGCACGGTGCGCAGCAGGTTGTCCTGGCGCCCCTCGCGCAGCACCCAGATCACGTGCACCTGCGCCGGGCTTTGGAGAATCTGCTGCTCGGCGCCGTTTTCCACTTCCACCACCACCAGGGCACGCCGGTTGGGCGCCAGGCCTTCGAGGCGACGGGCGATGGCGGGCAGGGCGGTTTCGTCGCCGATCAGCAGGTAGCTGTCGAAGATGTCCGGCACGATCATCGAGCCCCGTGGCCCGGCGATGTAGAGGTATTGCCCGGGCGTTGCCTGGGCCGCCCAGGTTGCAGCGGGGCCGTCGCCGTGGAGCACGAAATCGACGTCCAGCTCCAGGGTATCGAGGTCATAGCGGCGCGGGGTGTAGTCGCGCATCTCGGGCATCGGGCCCTGGGCCTTGTCGATGCTGGGGCTGAAGTTTTCCAGAGCGGCGTGTTCCTCGGCGTTCTGCGGGAACAGCAATTTCACATGATCGTCCGTACCCAGGCTGGCGAACCCGGCCAGTTCCGGCCCGCCGACGGTGATGCGGCGCATGCGTGGGGTCAGGTCCTGCACCCGCAACACTTGCAGGCGACGGCGTTTGATCTCATGGCTGACACGATGAATAGTGTTTGGATCGACTTCGGTCATTGGCTTGACTCCGAGACAGGTGGACGGTCGGGGCCGTCGATGATGGCTTTGGCGGTGTCGTTGAGCAGGTCGCGCACCCGCCGGATTTCTTCCGGGCTCCAGTGGCCAGGGTGCTTTTGCAGGGCATGGCGCAGGTTATACACCGCTTCATGGATCTCCGGGGGACGATCATGGCCGCGCAATGTGCGCTTGCTGATTTCAATGCGCGTACGCACCTCATCCAGCGCTTCGGCCTGCTTCTCCAGGGATAGACGTCCGGCATCGGTCACGCTGTAGCACTTTTTTCCGTCTTCGACGCCGCAACTGATCATCGCGTTCATTTCCAGGAAGGTCAGGGTCGGATAGATCACACCGGGGCTGGGGCTGTAGGCACCCTCGAACATGTGCTCTATCCGGCGGATCAGGTCGTAGCCGTGGCATGGCTGCTCGGCAATCAGCGCCAGCAACAACACCTTCAAATCACCGGCGGCGAAGACCCGGGGGGCCCGGTTGCCACGCGAACCTGTCGGGCGTCGTTCGAAACCGTCGTGTTCGCGTTTGGAGGAAGAGTCGGAATGAGAATAAAGGGCGTTCATATGCTGTCTCCGTTCTGCATATAGATAGCACTCAGATATATCTTGAATAAAAGATATATCTTTTAACTTGATTGTTTTTCGCAAACTAAGATACATCTTGGTTTGGCGGCGGGTTACTTGGGTTCAGGAAAGGACCTTACCTGAATGCTCAATGTATGCGGGATGCGGCGGCATACATTTGTAATGATAAAAGTGGCGTAGGCTTAAAATGTGGGCTGTTTCTGACATCCAAACTTATGTTTTATCGAAAACTGCGTATTTTTCGCTCTTTCGTATATTGGATTTACTACAAGCCTATAGGAATCTTCCTGCTTTTTTTTAGTTAAAGAGCGCCGATCATGCTCGGCGTTGGAGGGCAAGCCAAATTGCGCTTGGTTTGCAAATTTCAACCTTTTCTCTTTATTGCTAAGAACAGGTGTTAACAACATGCTCAAACAACTCGTATCCAGTACTGCCCTGGTCGCCGCCGCCCTGGGTTCTTCGCTGGCATTTGCTGCCGATGATGCTCGCTCGTCGATCCACATCACTGCGAACATCCCGACCCAGCAGTTCCATGTGCAGCCACGCAACCCTGACTTCGGTAAAGACGAAGTCATGAGCTACAACACGGTCAGCGGCACCTTGACTTCGTTGCGCCAGACCTACGACGTGAAAAACACCGAAGGTTCGGTAAACGCCTATATCGAAGGCGGCCCGGCCGCGCTGTACAACGGCAGCAACTCCATCGCCCTGACCACCGCCTTCAACGGCGTCACCCTGACCGCCATACCGCAGGAAGTGGTGGACGATGCGACCTCCACGCCAGGCACCCAGGCCGACATGACCATCGTCGCGGCCAGGCCCCTGGACACCCAGAACGGCCTGTACACCGCTGACATGACCGTCATCTTCGACGCCGTGCCGCGCCCGTAAGGCCATTCGCTGCCCGGTGAGTCTCTCCTCGCCCATGGGCATCGCCGCAGGCCGGCCGGCCCTCCCCAGCCGGTCGGCCTGTACCTGAAACGCCCCGATAGCACGCTGAATATGAGAATCCGTTGATGTTTCCGATGACACCCATCGCAGGTGCGCTCGCGCTATTTTTGTGCGCGACAGCATTGGCCGCGCCAATCGCCCCCGGTACGACGCCAAGAAGCCTGTTGTCCCAGGCCAAGGGCCTGCCGGCGGAGTTTGAAGCCCACTTCTTCGATGTGCCACTCGCGGTTCGTATAGAACTCAATCAGCAGTATCTCGGCGAAGCCATGGTGGTCTTGACGCGAGATGATCGCATTACCTTGCTGGAATTCACCGAAACGCAAGACAGCACGATAAAGGCCGTCGAGCGCGAACAATGGGAGCAACGCCTCAAGCAGGGACAAGTGCTGGGCGCGTGTGAAACCAACTGCACCGGCGGGCTGTTGGCCGTGCATTACAGCCTCGAGAATTCATTGGTGTCGATCCTGACCCAGGATGTCGAGCGCGCAACTGAAGCCAAGCGTTTCTACGATCAGCCGGAAGGCGGCAGCCTCGGCCTGATCTTCAATAACCAACTCAATATCAACGGTGGCCAGAAACAGGACACCGGTGGGCGGTATGGCCTCAATGCCAGTTCCAGCGTGGGTAACTGGAGCCAGTCGCTGGACCTTCAGCTCTCGCGTCTTGGCGGGCCGGACGACAAGCTCTACCACGCCGTCCATGAGCTCTATACCCAACGGGAAATGGAAGGCAATTTCTTCCGCCTGGGTTACTTCACGCCCGGTTCCGATGGCTTGAATCGCCAGATCCGTTCGTTCGGCGCCAACCCGGACACCGCGCTGGGGGTGATGTACGGCAGCTCCGACAGCCTGGTGATCGACAATCCCAAGCCCAGCGTCTACCCCATTTATGTCACCGCCAGCCGCCAGGCGTCGGTGGAAATTTATCGCAGCGGCCTGCTGATCAATACCCAGGCCGTCAGCGCTGGCTTGCAGAGCCTGGACACCCGCCCGTTGCCCGGTGGTATCTATGAAGTGGAAGTGCGGCTGATTGAAGATGGGCAAACCACCGCCACCAGCCAGGAGCTGGTCTACAAGCCCAACAACTGGAACAGTACCGAGGACCGCTGGCGCTACAACCTGTTCGCCGGTCGCGAAACCCGGCTGTGGAGCAACTGGGAAGATCAGCCCTCGGGTTTCACGACCGCCGGCATCGGCGTCAACTACCTGCTGCACCCACGGGTGATCCTCGGTGCGTCCACGCGCCAGGTGCAGGACAAACTGCAAGTGGGCACTTCGATCGACTGGACACTCGCCAGCAACACCAGCCTGTACGCCAACGTCTACCAGACCCAGCAGTACGGCACCGGCATGGACTTGCAAGGCCTGTACAGCTACGGCCATGGCAGCATCGTCGCCAGCCACAACCGCAGTTGGCTCGACACCCGCAACACCTACGAAACCTTGTCGGACGGCACCCGTATCCGCCAGCGCAACGTCTACGTCGGCCAGACCAGCAATTCATCGCTGTCGGTCAATCATCGCTTGAGCAACAAGAACTCCATCAACGGCCGGTTGGCCTACAGCGAAGGCAACGTCCAGGGCACCGGCCTGGACTTGGGCTGGACCCAGCGCACCACGCTGCGTGGCAGCGATGCCAACTGGCGGCTGTCGGTGTTCGACCGCCCCGGCACTTCGAGCACCGCCGACAAGCGCAACCGTGGCCTGGACCTGAGCCTCAGCGTCGCCTTGGGCGGGCCGGGCGAATACTGGTCGGGCAGCGTTGGCACCCGCACTTCGCGCGATGGCGCGCGGGACAACAATGCCTCGGTTTCGTATCGCCGCGACTTGGAAGACCACGTCTTGCAAAGCGTCTCCGCCACGGCGCTGGCCGACACCTATGGCGTGGGGCTGTCGGGTATCGCCAGCTTCATGACCGAGTCGATGTACGGCGATGGCTTCATCCAGCGCTCCTCCTACAACGACAACCTCACCGGCGGTTTGAACCTGAGCAGCACGGTGGCGGTGGGCGGACAGAAAGCCGCCTTCACCGGCGTGCCCCAGGGGCGCGGTGCCGGCATGATCGTCGACGTGGAAACCGACCTGGACGACATCATCCTGCGGGCCGACGACTTGACCGGCGGCAGCACCACCTTGCACCCGGGCCGCAATTTCGTGCCGATCACCGCCTACAAGAACAGCATGGTGACCTTCGATTTCGACGGCGTGCATCCGCCGGCGGCGAACATCGAGCCGTCCCGCACCCGTTATCACCTGAACAAGGGCGGGGTGGATTACCGCAAGATCAGTGTGTTGAGAACAGTGACCGTGCTGGGTCGTCTGTTGGACGAACAGGGGGAACCGCTCAAGGGCCATCACGTGATCAACCACGCCAGTCGCGGTGTCAGCGAGGCGGACGGGTTCTTCTCCATGGAAATGAATGCCGGCTCGCCCACCCTGGAAGTGCGTTATGGCAGCGAGTTGTTCTGCCGGTTCCGCCTCGACCCGGACAACGCGAGCCGCGAAGGCGATGTGCTGATGATCGGTGACTTGCGCTGCACGCCGGATACCTTGGCCGACACGACGCTGGCCGAGGCTGACAGTGCGAAACAGCGCTCATGAGACCGTGGGAGCAAAGCTTGCTCCTGAGACTGTGGGAGTAAAGCTTGCTCCTGAAACTGTGGGAGCAAAGCTTGCTCGCGATGAACGATAACGCTGTTCACCTGAAGAGCGAGGCGCCTGCATCGCGGGCAAGCCTTGCTCCCACAAGTGAATTGCTCACCTACCTATTTGCAGCGATTTGTCTTGATTGTATGAGGTTGTATAAATGAAACCCTTATCGGTTGCAGTGCGCAGCGTGGTCTCGGTGTTGTTGTTTGCGTGCGTGCCTGCGGCCAATGCCTTGACCCAGGATATCAGCGCTCTGTTCAGGCCTGACCCATCGAAACCCAATGAGAATACCTTTCTCAATACCACGCCTATCAGTGGTTACTGCGCAGATAGACCGTCGGACTGCAGAGCGACAGGAATGTTCAGCGTTCGATTACGTCTCTCTGCCAATACGATCAGTCCTATCCAGGCGAATCATGAAGATCCTCGGCAAGGTGCGATGTTTAAAGTGCCTGCCAGTTGGCGTCCGGTACAAGTTACCCATACGGGGACGGGCGAAATAGAAACTGTTGAAGTGCGCTGGTCCGGCTTTGGGTCGAGACAATTGTTCTCCAATAGTGTGATCGAATTGGTAGGTGGCGGCGCGAGCGTTTGGGGAGCCCACCGGGCGTTATGGAGCGGTCTTGAATGGGTGTATGCGCCTTTGCCATGTCAATACAGCGGTGTTTCACTCTATAACATTACGAGTTATGCCTTTTTCTGGAAGGTGCCGACAGAAGGTGTGTGTGGGAAAACGGCCCGATACTTGATCCCTGCCATGAGCTACAACTATCTGGACTTTGCCTACGAACTGCGCACCCCCAACCCACTGAAAATGTCGTCCGGCCAATACACCGGGTCGCTGACCTATAGCGTTGGGCCAGGGCAGGACATTGACATGGGCGATGTCATGATCCCCAACGATTCGGCGCTCACGCTCAACTTCAAGCTTGACGTCGAGCACACCCTCAAAGTCGAAGTCCCCCCCGGCGGCAACCGGGTCGAACTGGTCCCCCAGGAAGGCTGGCAATCCTGGCTGAACAGCGGCCGCAAACCCACGCGGTTGTTCCGCGACCAACGCTTCCATATCTCCGCCTCTTCCCGTTTCAAGATGGCACTCGAATGCCAAACCGTCAGCGGCAATACCTGCGCGATCTCCGAAGCCGGCACCGGCCATGCCGTGCCAGTGGACGTCAGCGTGACCCTGCCCAATGGCTTGACCGACGCCGCCGGGCAACCGGTCAACCGTCGCCGGTTGCTGCGTGACGGCAGCGGTACCGAACTGTTCCAGCCGGGTTTCTACGTCGATCGTAGGCCGGGCACCCTGCACTTTGAAGTGGCCCGTAGCAGCGTCGAAGAGATGCTGGACAGCGGCGCCAAGGCCTACACCGGTTACGTCACGGTGATCTGGGATTCGGAAATTTAAAAAGGAGTGGCTTGGGCAGTCCGGGCCGATTTGAGGGTGAGGTAGAGATGAAGCAGTTACCAATGGCAGTGCAAGGCATGGTATCGGTGGTGGTGTTGACCTGTGTATCGACGGCTCATGCCGTCAGCAAGGATGTCAGCGCCATATTCAGGCCCGATCCCTCGAAGCCCAATGAAAACACCTTTCTCAATACCACCCCGGTCTCGGGTTATTGCGCGCTGTATCCGGCGGTCTGTGAGAGGGAAAAAATGTTCAGCATCCAGCTGCCCATTGCCTTCGAGTCTACCGGTCCCATTCAAGCCAATCATGGGGATTCCCGGCAAGGGGCGATGTTTGATGTGCCCGCCACTTGGCGCCTGGCACAGGTGATCCATACCGATACGGGCGAAACTGAAATCGTTCAAGTTCGTGTCTCCGGCATCGGTTCGCGCTACCGACTCCCTGTCAGCGTCATCAGTCTGGTGGGTGGCGGTGTGGATCTCACAACCGCCCATAACAGGTTATGGAGCGGCTCCAGTTTCAAGTACGCGCCTTCGCCCTGTCAGTCCACCCATTTCGGGACCATGAACGAGTACATCTATAACTTCTTTTGGAAGACGCCAACCGAGGGGGTGTGTGCCAAAAAGGCCGCCTACTTGATCCCCAGCATTGCCTACCACTTCTTGGACTTCGCCTACGAACTGCGCACACCCAACCCCTTGAAGATGTCGTCCGGTCAATACCGGGGCTCGGTGAGCTATGGCGTTGGGCCGGGGCAGGACTTCGATGTGGGTGACGTCATGCTCCCCAATGACTCGGTGATTACCCTCAATTTCAAACTCGACGTCGAGCACACCCTCAAGGTCGAAGTGCCCCCCGGCGGCAACCGCGTGGAACTGGTGCCCCCGGAAGGCTGGCAAGCCTGGCTGAACAGTGGGCGAAAACCGGCTCGGCTGTTTCGCGATCAACGCTTCCATATCTCGGCCTCGTCACGTTTCAAGATGGCCATCGAATGCCAGCACACCAGTGGCAATACCTGCGCGATCGCCGAAACCGGCACCGGCCACGCCGTGCCGGTGGATGTCAGCGTGACCCTGCCCGACGGCTTGACGGACAGCTCCGGGCAACCGGCCAACCGTCGCCGGTTGCTGCGTGACGGCAGCGGCACCGAACTGTTCCAGCCGGGTTTCTACGTCGATCGTAGGCCAGGCACCCTGCACTTTGAAGTGGCCCGTAGCAGCGTCGAAGAGATGCTGGACAGCGGCGCCAAGGCCTATACCGGCAACGTCACGGTGATCTGGGATTCGGAAGTCTGAGCGGCCTTGAGGCCAGCCATATTCAGTGAATTACGTTTAATGCATGAGGTTGAAAAAGTGATGAAGCATTTATGGGCATGGGTTGGGTTCTATCTGTTTTGCGGCATGGCCCAGGCCGGGCCGCAGATTGGTGTCGGGGTGGTCTACGACTACCTGGACGGCGACAAAAGCACCTACATGAAACGGGTGTTCAACGGCGGGACGTCCACGGCGTTCGTCAAGGTCAATATCCTGGAAATCATCTACAACGAGGACGGCACCTACCAGGAAGTGCCGCTGCAGAACCAGGCCAGTGCCCAGGCCAAGGACGGCCTGATGGCCAGCCCGGCGCGGCTGATCGTACCGGCCAACGGGGTGCAGGGCACGCGGTTGCTGTTCATGGGCAACCGCGACAAGGAGCGTTACTTCCGGGTGCGTTTCGTGCCGGTAGTGCCGGAAGCCGAAGACGAGTTCGCCATCAGCGCCGAAGAACGCGAGGAATATAAAAAGGAACGCGTGGCCGCCGGGGTCAAGATCCTGGCGGGTTACGGCACCGTGTTTTTCGTGCGGCCCAAGGACACCCGTTACGAGACAGTGATCGAGGACAGCGCCAGCCGCTACCAATTGCGTAACAACGGCAACACCGTGTTGGTGATCGATGAGTTCAAGGACTGCGTGGCGAAGAAAGACAACGACTGCAAGCCGACCACCAAGCATCACGTCAAGAGCGGCCAGAGCTTTGCGTTCGACAAGGAAGCGGGGCGTGAGTACCGCTTCACCCTGGTCGAAGGCAACCAGAAAAAGAACGTCGAGATCAAAGGTTGATGGCCGCCGTCGCCGAGCCGTCGTGGGTGCCAGAGGTAATCAAAATGTTCAAGACCAAAATGTTCAAGGCATTGATACGCCCCCTCGCATTGACTGCCCTGACGTTGCCCTGGGCTGCGGCCTGGGGCGCGGTCGAGCGGGAAACGTTCGAAGTCTACGTGACCATCCCGACGCTCGACTTCTACGTGTTGCCCCTCGATCCGCAATTGGTCCAACGCGAACAGCGCCTGCCCTTCAGCACCATCACCACCGACCTCAGCCCCTTGCGGGCGACCTACGAGGTGAAGAACAGCAACGGCGCCATCGGCGCACGCCTGGGGGAAGAGGCGTACCTGTCCAATGGCCGTGAGCGCATTGACTTGCGGGTGATGTTCAACAACGTCGTATTGACCCTGGATTCGGCCCAGGTGGTCTCGGCCACCGAAGCCCGGCCCGGGCGCCAGGTGCCGCTGGAGATCGCCGCCATCAAACCTGCTGACGACTACAAGCCCGGCGACTACTACGGCACGGTGCACATGGTGTTCGATGCGACTGCGCCGTAGAGCGAGCCAGCGCAAGTGCATGGAGTGGTAAGGCTCATGGAGTGGAGCATCTGCATGAAGCTCTGTGGCGAGGGAGCTTGCTCCCGCTCGGCTGCGCAGCAGTCGCAACGGTGGCATGGCTGAAGCGTTTTTCAGCGGGTTGAAAAGCGAGGGCGGCTTCGCCACCCAGCGGGAGCAAGCTCCCTCGCCACAGGTGCTATTAACTATAAAAAAGGAGTCAAACATGTTTAAAAAGAGGGTGTTCGTGACTGCTCTGGCTGTCGCGGCCTTGAATTCTTCGTGGGTAATGGCGGCCGATGATGCACGCTCGTCCATTCACATCACCGCCAACATTCCGAACAAGCAGTTTCATGTGCAGCCGCGGGATCCGGAGTTTGGCAGGAACGAAGTGATGCACTACAACCCTGTGACACAACGTCTGAGTATTGTGCGCCAGACCTTTGATGTAAAAAACACGGAAGGCTCCGTGCATGCCTATATCGAGGAAGGTCGGGCTTGGCTGAGCAACGGGACAAGTCAGATTGACCTGTGGGTAGCATTCAACCGGACGATGCTGAGCAGTGTGCCTCAGGAGGTGGTGGATGATGCTTCCTCCACGCCAGGCACCCAGGTCGAGATGCTTATCTATCCATCCAGTCGTCCTGGTGGAGAAGAACCAGGCCTATACACCGGGAGCTTCACTGTCATCTTCGATGCAGTCCCTCGCGTGACCCTGTAATCCAGAGCCCTTGTGCAAATCATTGCCTCGCCACCAACGGCTTGCACTGGGTATGAGTCCCCGGCTGCAAGTAGGGCGAGAGAAACGGCGCCATGCCCTTGAGCACTTGCACCGGCAAGGCCGAGGTGAATTTGAAGTTCTGCGCCGAGGCCCCCGGGACGTAGGCGGTGAGGGTGCCGAAATGGCTGTCGCCGATAAAGAACACGAAGGTGGCGGTGCGGTTGATCGACTTGGAACTGATCACCCGCCCGCCGGAGCCGATCGCTTCGATGCGGTTGTCGCCGGTACCGGTCTTGCCGCCCATGGCCAGCGGTGTACCGTCGGCCAACTTGAAACTGCCGGCCACGCGTTTCGCGGTGCCGGCATCCACCACCTGGGACAGCGCACCGCGCAAGGCCTGGGCCACTTCCACCGGCATCACGCGCTTGCCGTTATCCGGATTGCTCACCAGCCGTGTCTCGTAAGGCGTACCGACGGCAAAGTCCAGGCTGTCGACGCGCAGCGCGGGCTTGCGGATGCCATCGTTAAGGATGGTGCCCACCAGTTCCGCCAACGCGGCGGGACGGTCGCCGGAGCTGCCGATGGCGGTGGCCAGCGACGGCACCAGGTGGTCGAACGGATAGCCGACCTGCTGCCAGCGCTGGTGAATATCCAGGAAGGCTTCAATCTCCAGCATGGTGCGGATGCGACTGTCGCGGGCGCTCTTGTGCCGGCTCTTGAACAGCCAGCTGTAGACTTCCTGGCGCTCGAACTCACTGGCCTTGACGATCTGGCTGAACTTGGCGTCGGGGTTGTTCAGCAGGTAACCCATCAACCACAGGTCCAGCGGGTGGACCTTGGCGATAAAGCCTTGGTCCGGCAGGTCATAGGCGCCGGGGCCATAGCTTTGATAGAGCCGTTCCAGGCGTTCGTCGGTGAGTTTTTCCGCGCTCTTGGCCGATTTCAAGTGCGCGCGTACGAAGCGGTTGAAATTTTCCTGGCTGTCGTTGGGAAAGAAATAACGGTGAACGGCGGCCAGGCGGATCGCCGTAGGGCGCATGCCGTCGAGGAAGGTTTCCAGGCGTTGGCCGGTGTCCTTTTTCTGATACTTCTTCCAGAACCTGAGCAGGAACGAGGTGCCTTCGCGATCAGCGAACTGGGCCAGGTATTCCTGGCGGCGCGGGTCCTTGTCGTCCTTGAGCAGCTCGGAACTGTTATTGGGGCCGGCATAGGTGGCGTAGCGCACCAGGTCGCGCATCAGGCGGATGAACGGCAGGTTGATCGATTCACGCAAGGAGTCGCGCAGTGTGGGGATGCGGCCGTTGTCTTCTTTACGGAAGTTGTGGAAGGTGTGCAGCCCGCCGCCGGTAAAAAATGCCTCGCCGGGGCTGGCTGAATAGGTGCGGTCCAGCGCGGCCTCGAGCATTTTCGGCAGGCTGCGGTCGGTGTTCTGGATCAGGTAGTCCACGGCCCAGCGGGAGAGGTGGTCCGGCTCGGCGATGTCGACTTTCTTCAATGCCGCCGGGGTTTGCTGGGCATAGCGCTCGTGCAGCTCGGCGATGATCTGCAGATACGTGGTGAGCACCCGCAACTTGGCGGTGGAGCCCAGTTCCAGCTTGCTGCCTTCGTTGATGTCGAAGGGCTGGTCGGTGCTGTCGGTCTGCACCCGCACGCGTGAGCCATCGGGGGTCAGTTCCAGCAGGGTGAAGCTGTAGCGCACCTGGGTGGTGCTGGAGGGGGTCAGCAGGCGTTCGCCCATCAGGCCGATCTCGGTCGCGAAGGCCGGGTCGGCCAAGCGCTTGAGGTAGTCGGTGGCCTGGGCCTGCAAGTCGCTTTGCAAGGTGCTGGTGGCGGAGAGGTCGAGGCGATCGAGGTCGTACAGCGGACGATTGAGCAGGGCGGCGAGGCGACTGCGGGCGGCGCTGATGCCTTTGTTGGTTTCGTTGGGCTGGACGGTGGGATCCTTGACCCAGTCACGATAACTGACCTTGCTCGCCAGGGCCGCCGCGGCCAGCGGTGCATCGATCACGCCGTTCTGCGCCAACAGCCGGATGTGGCTGTCGGTCAGGCGTGCCAGTTCATCGTGGCCCTTGGAGAGGAAATGGGACGGTCGGCGCTGGGCGATCATCAATGACAGCATTTCCCGCAGGGCCAGGCCTTTTTCTGCCAGGCTCTTGGGGTCGTTGGCGGTACTGGACAGGCGTTCATTGGCCTGCTTGAAATCGGCGCCGTACCAGACTCGCAAGCCTTCAGCCATGCCATGGACTTCACCATGCCCCGGCACGGCGGAGAGCGGCACGCTGTTGAGATAGTCGCGGATGATCCGCTGTCGCGCCTCGAGGGTTTGCGGGCCGGCCTGATAAGCCCGCACGCTGGCGGAAATCATCTGGCGGATTTTTTCCCCACCCGACACGGTGAGGCCCTCGGGGGAGTGCCGGTATTTTTCCAGTTGCGTCGCCAGTGTGCTGCCCCCGGCGGACTGTCCCGGCAAGCTCAACAGCTTGGCGACTTGCGACCAGGCCGCCATGCCGAAGCGCGGCCAGTCCACTGCCGGGTTTGCCAGCGGTTGCTTGGGGTCGAGCAGAAAGCGGTTCTCGATAAACAACAGGCTTTGCACCACCACGGGCGGAATCGCTTCGAAGTTCGCATACAGTTGCTGCGGGTACTTGAACTGATAGACCGGTGCGGCGCGGCAGTCGGTGATGGTCAGCCCGGCCTGGATCTTTTCCGCGTAGGGCACGAACAGGCCTTTTTCGACGTAGCCCATCAAGGCCGGCGAGAACCGCGCCTGGGCCTGGATCACGTAGTCGCGCTTGAGCAGGCGCGGCAGGAATTCCCCCAGCGCGCTGTAGCCCAAGCGCCGGTCGAACGGGCCTGCACCCGGATAGACGATGGCATCGCTGGGCCCCGGCTGCACCGCATAGCTCAGGGACTCAGCGTATTTGCTGAGCTCCCGGGCCTGGAACCGCGACGTGCGCATTTCCTTGGCCACCGCCAGGCCGACCACCACCACGATAATCAGCAGCAACAACCAGAATGCCCGCCAGCCATGCCGTGCGCGGCGTTTTTTTTGAGGTAAAGGCGCTTCTTCCATACGTTCAGTCGGGACCACAGGTTCATTCGAATCGGTTTGCCACAAAGCGCCCATAGTCGACTGATCCATTCACGCAGATTGATCGGACTTGCTTGAAGCTTAGACGGTGGTTGGCGTGGGGGGCGGGGAAATTGTGGGCATCAATGTGAGACCAACAGGTGGCGAGGTTCCTGTGGCGAGGGGATTTATCCCCGCTGGGCTGCGCAGCAGCCCCCAATGCAGGCAGCTCAATTGTCCAGACAATACCGGGTTGCGGTTTTGGGGGGGGCTGCTGCGCAGCCCAGCGGGGATAAATCCCCTCGCCACAAGTACTACGCAAGCTTCGGAATATTCGCTCGACCTTTTCCGCATCGAAAAACTAGCTGCATGGCTAGGCTGCATTCAAACCCTTTCAAAGGAAGCAAGGAATGCATTCACGCCCCAATTCTCATCGCTTGCGTCGAGGTCGTTACTCAGAGCCAGGACGAGCCTATCTGGTGACTGTTGTTGTTCATCAGCGGCGGCCGGTTTTTTCCGATTGGAAGATTGGACGGCTATTGGTCGCCGAATTCAAACGTGCTCATGATTCGGGCCAGGTGAACTCTTTAGCCTGGGTGGTGATGCCGGATCATTTCCATTGGTTGCTGCAAGTTCACGATTGCCATCTGAGTCGTGTCATCGGCGCCACCAAAGCTCGATGCACCCATCGTGTCAACAACATAACGGGAGTCTCTGGCCCGCTTTGGCAAAGCGGCTTCCATGACCGCGCGATCCGCGACAACGAGGATCTGAAGCCCTCCACCCGCTACATCATCGCCAATCCGCTTCGGGCGGGGTTGGTGGATCGCATTGGCGATTACCCTCTCTGGGACGCCGCATGGCTTTGAGGCGTCTCATGCTCCCTGTGACCAGGGAATTTACCTGTGGAGACTTATCTGTGGCGAGGGGATTTATCCCCGCTGGGCTGCGCAGCAGCCCCAATGCAGGCCACTCAATTGTCCAGACATACCGGGTTGCTGTTTTGGGGGCTGCTGCGCAGCCCAGCGGGGATAAATCCCCTCGCCACAGATGATTTCTCTCACCACATGGGGGCTGAAAAGCTTGCACTAGAGCCCTCGCTCCATGCCCAAACATGACGCTGCACCAATGCTGTGCAATACTCGGTGCCGTTTCCGTATGACCTGTAATCCCAGACAACGCCTCTCCAAAAGCCACTTGTGGCGCAGGCTTATCCCTGAATTTCCCGGGTTTTACAGTGAAACTCTCTATCCCTGGCTTTTTATACTGCATGGCCCGCTGATCCTGAGGTTGTGGTTCCACAGGACGGTCTGCCCACAAGACAGACCCGGTTTCGGCAAGGTGGCAGGCCTATCGGCCTGTGGCTTTGGACACTCGGTGGCTAATCCAATAACAAGACGAGGTTGTATCCCTATGCCTGTCGGCAATCATCTGCCCCATGGCGAGACCGCTCAGGGCGGTCCGCTCAAACGTGAACTCGGTGAGCGGCATATCCGCCTGATGGCGCTCGGCGCCTGCATCGGTGTCGGGCTGTTCCTCGGCTCGGCCAAGGCCATTGAAATGGCCGGTCCGGCGATCATGCTGTCCTACATCCTTGGCGGCCTGGCGATCCTGGTGATCATGCGCGCCCTCGGCGAAATGGCCGTGCACAACCCGGTGGCCGGTTCGTTCAGCCGCTATGCCCAGGATTACCTCGGCCCACTGGCAGGTTTCCTGACCGGTTGGAACTACTGGTTCCTGTGGCTGGTGACCTGCGTGGCGGAAATCACCGCGGTGGCGGTGTACATGGGCATCTGGTTCCCCGACGTGCCCCGCTGGATCTGGGCCCTGGCCGCGCTGGTCAGCATGGGCTCGATCAACCTGATCGCGGTCAAGGCTTTCGGTGAGTTCGAGTTCTGGTTCGCCCTGATCAAGATCGTGACCATCATCGCCATGGTCATCGGCGGAGTCGGCATCATCGCCTTCGGCTTCGGCAATGACGGCGTGGCCCTGGGCATTTCCAACCTCTGGGCCCATGGCGGCTTCATGCCCAACGGTGTGTCCGGCGTGTTGATGTCCCTGCAAATGGTCATGTTCGCCTACCTGGGCGTGGAGATGATCGGCCTGACCGCCGGTGAGGCGAAGAACCCACAGAAAACCATCCCCAACGCCATCGGCTCGGTGTTCTGGAGGATCCTGTTGTTCTACGTCGGCGCGCTGTTCGTGATCCTGTCGATCTACCCGTGGAACGAAATCGGCACCCAGGGCAGCCCATTCGTGATGACCTTCGAGCGCCTGGGCATCAAGACCGCCGCTGGCATCATCAATTTCGTGGTCATCACTGCCGCGCTGTCGTCCTGCAACGGCGGGATCTTCAGCACCGGGCGGATGCTCTACAGCCTGGCGCAGAACGGCCAGGCCCCGGCCGGTTTCGCCAAGACCTCGGCCAACGGCGTACCGCGCCGCGCATTGCTGTTGTCCATCGCCGCATTGCTGCTGGGCGTGCTGCTCAATTACCTGGTGCCGGAGAAAGTCTTCGTCTGGGTGACGTCGATTGCCACGTTCGGCGCGATCTGGACCTGGGTGATGATCCTGCTGGCCCAGCTCAAATTCCGCCAAGGCTTGAGCGCTTCCGAGCGTGCGGCCCTCAAGTACCGCATGTGGCTGTACCCGGTCAGCTCGTACCTGGCGCTGGCCTTCCTGGTGCTGGTGGTGGGCCTGATGGCGTACTTCCCGGATACCCGCGTGGCGTTGTATGTCGGCCCGGCGTTCCTGGTGTTGCTGACGGTGTTGTTTTATACCTTCAAGTTGCAACCGACTGGGGATGTGCGGGGCGGTGTGCGTTCGGTTTCGTGAGGTGATAGCGCTGTAAAACAAGAGCCCCAGTCGGAATGACTGGGGCTTTTTCGTAGGAATGAACCTGGCCGTTCGTCGGAGTAGGTGTTCGACCTGTAAGTTCTGACAGTAGATCCTCGCAACACCGTGGCCTAGCTTGGAAGCCCGCCAATTGGCGAATGGCAAGGTAGGCATGATGAAGGGCTTCTCTGCGTTGATAGTGATCGCGCTGGTCAATGGATTGATCCATTGTCAGGTTTTTTTCTTGCTGTATGGCGCCGTCGGCCTGACTCAGGCAACCAGTAACCTCGCGGCGTTTTGTGTGGCGGCGGCGTTTTCGTTTTATGTGAATGCGCTTTTCATCTTCGGGCCCCAGCAGTCATGGAGTGGCTATCTCCTGCTCAATTGCACGATGGCCGCCGTGAGCTACGGTATCGGTTCGATCGGCGATGCCCTGAATTTGCCTGGATGGGAGACGGTGGCGTTGTATTTCTTGCTGAACCTGACGATGGGGTACAGCTTTTTCCGGTTCAAGTTGCTTCGTGGTCGTCAGCGGGTATGACCGTCTTTCAGCAAGTGAAGCACCGACAAGTTCGGGAGCGAGCATGAAAGCGATATGGAGCGGCTTTTCCACTTACGCACTGGTCGGGCTGGCCAACACACTGCTTCATTGGCAAATATTTTTCGTGCTTCGCGTAGCGATCGGTCTCGATCAGTCGACCAGCAATCTTGCTGCGTTCTGTGTGGCGGCTTCCTTTTCCTATTACCTCAATGCGCTCTATACCTTCGAGGCCAAACACTCGGTGACGGGGTATGTGGTATTCCTGTGTGTCATGGGCGTGCTCAGTTATGCCGTGGGTTATCTGGGAGACCGCTGGCGGCTCCATGGGTTACTGACGGTGGCGGTATTTTCCCTGCTGAGTCTGGTGTTCGGTTTCCTGCTCTCTCGGTTCGTAGTGTTTCGTGGGCACCGCCCATGAAAATTTCACTGGTTGTGCCGGTGTTCAATGAAGAGCAGACCCTTGAGCTGTTCTACAAGAGCGTTCGCCAGCATCCGGCGCTGGTCGACTACAGCGTCGAGATCGTGTTTATCAACGATGGCAGCGCTGACCAGACTGGATTTTTGGCTCGGGACATTGCGCTGGTCGATAACTTGGTCGTGTTCATTGATCTCTCTCGAAATTTTGGCAAGGAGCCGGCGTTGTTTGCCGGAATCGTGCACGCCAGCGGCGATGTGGTGATCCCGATGGACGTGGATTTGCAAGATCCCATCGACGTTATTCCCAGGTTGATTGCGGAGTGGGAGAAGGGCGCCGAGGTGGTGCTGGCCAAGCGTCGTGATCGTTCATCCGATAGTTATCTCAAGCGTGGATGCGCTGCGCTGTTCTATCGTTTGCTCGATCGTATTGCCTATCCCCATATCGAGCGGAACGTGGGTGATTTTCGGCTGATGGACCGCAAGGTGGTAGAGGTTATCAAGACCCTTCCCGAGTATCAGTTATTTATGAAAGGCGTGTTGTCGTGGGCTGGGTTCAATACCGTCATCGTTGAATACGACCGCGCCGGTCGCGCCGCTGGCCGCAGTAAATTTAACGGCTGGAAATTGTGGAACCTGGCGCTGGAAGGTATCACTTCGTTCAGCACCGTGCCGTTGCGGTTGTGGACTTATGTCGGCGGTTGCATCTCGTTTTTATCGCTGCTGTATGCCGCGTACATGGTGTTGGACAAGCTGTTCTTTGGGAATGATCTTCCCGGTTATCCATCGTTGATGACGGCGATTTTGTTTTTGGGTGGGGTTCAACTGATCGGCATTGGTGTGTTGGGTGAGTACATTGGGCGGATTTATCTGGAGACGAAACATCGGCCGAGATATGTCATCAGGGAAATAATCCGAGGAGAGTTGGGCATGCGAGAAACCGACGAGACCTTTCACGAGCTGATCGGGGATCGTCTATGACTGACTCTCACGCGTATCCAGGCAAGCTTTCAAACCGGTATATCGACGGCTCAGCCTTGGCAACCGTGGTGCTGCTTGCGCTGTGTGTGCGTTTTTACGAAATCACGATACCGACCATCTGGTTTGACGAGGCTTTCAGCGTACTGCTTGCCAGGCACGAGCCTTGGCAGATCTGGTCCATTACGGCAAGGGATGTTCATCCGCCCCTCTATTACTTCTTTTTGCATTACTGGATGGTGGTGTTTGGCGATGGGGTTTTGGCCGTGAGATCGCTTAGCGCCGTCGCAGACGTTGGCACAGTTTTGCTGGGCATAAAACTGATGAGTTTGGTGGCCACGCGAAGGGCAACCTGGATTGCGGCATTACTGCTGGCGTTACTGCCGATCTCGGTCCGCTATAGTCAAGAAGCGCGTATGTACACCTTGCTCAGCTTTTGGCTGATGGGCGCGACCGTAGCATTGGTGTATTGGATCAAGGATCCAGAGAATAAGAATTTTCCGATCTATTATATATGTTTAATGACAGCCGCTTTCTACACACACTACTTTGCGGCGCTGGGTGTGCTTGTCCATTGGTTTTATTGGTGGACAGGACGATGCAGTGTATTTCAGACCGCGCTGCCAAGGGGAGCATGGATGCTGGCTAATGGTGCGATTTTAGGATTGCTCGCGCCTTGGGCCTTTTATTCCACTCGATACTTGTTAGGCAATCGAGGGATTGAATGGATACCGGCTATCACGGTGGAGGGAGTATTTAGTTTGTTTTGGCAGTTCATTATGTTGAACGGCAGGTGGGCTCAATCGGTGTATTTGTATCCGTTGCCTTTGATGCTGGGCATATGTGCGATATCGATAAGTTTCTGGAGGGGGACCGCATATCGTTTCAATGCTTTGCTTGGAGGGTGTTTTTTGGTTCCTATTTTTGCTGTCGCTCTGGTGTCGCTTTTTGTTCCGGTTTTTGTTCCCAGGTATCTGTTGCTTTCTGCGATCGGTTTGTCATTAGTCATTGCAGTGTGCTTGGACTCTTGGGAGCGGCGGTCTTGTGTTGTGATGATGGCTTTAATATTCATTGTTCTTGTAGAGGTGCAAGGGTTGAGAGCGGTGTATAAGCAAACAGATAACTTGAGTGGCATTGGTTTTCGTAGAGAGATGAAAATTGATGTGTTGGCAAACAAAGTCAAGCAAGAAATTAAGCTGGCAGACGATATAGTGGTTGATACATTTTTTTCATATCTGGTCTTTAGCTATTACAATAAAACAGGAGTGCAACCGAAGCTTTATCTTAAAGTGTCTCCTGAAGAGGCTGGCCGTAATCATTACGCGTTGATTTCAGATGGCTTTAAAGACCCTTATTTGAGTGACGTGGATACTTTGCAATGTCCCGGGGCAAGGGTCTGGTGGATAGCCCATAAGTCCAGCGTCTGGCCGAGCGCAAAAGGCAAATGGGAGCAAGTTCTTACTTTTGTTTCCGAGGAAATGACTGCTTCCCTATACATTATCAAAGCAACTCCGTCCTCAACTGAAGTGGGCAATCAAACCAACATCTGGACCGCTGGTAAACGGGCACTGGACTTAGCCGATCCGCGGTAGCCACAGCGCATCACCGTGACGAGGAGCTTGCTCCCGCTCGGCTGCGCAGCAGTCGTAAACCGACTGGCTCGGTCTGGCTGTTGCATCGCGACGTCTGTTTTTGGGGCTGCTTCAGCCCAGCGGGGCGGTGCGACGTTTCGCTAAATCCCCTCGCTACAGGAGTTTGTGCGCACCCGCGAATAGCTGATGTTTACGCCGCCGCTGTTTCCCGCGGCTCAAAACTATCCGCCCGCGCCATCTGCCACATCCGCGAATAAAACGCCCCATTGACCTCTCCCGTCAGCAATTCCCCCGGTTTGAGGAACACATGCAACTGGGAAAACAACTTCACCTCGGTGGCCGACATCCGCCGCACCAGATGCTTGGGCTGCAATTGCGCAGGATGCTCAAGCCCGGCGGCGGCGAGCATTTCGGCCAGGGCCTTGAGGGTGTTGCGGTGGAAGTTGTAGACCCGCTGGGCTTTATCCGGGACGACCAGGGCACGCTGGCGCAGGGTGTCCTGGGTGGCGACGCCGGTGGGGCATTTGTTGGTGTGGCAGCTTTGCGATTGGATGCAGCCGATGGCGAACATGAAGCCGCGCGCGGCGTTGGCCCAGTCGGCGCCGATGGCCAGGACACTGGCGATGTCGAAGGCGCTGACGATCTTGCCGCTGGCGCCGAGCTTGATCTTGTCCCGCAGGTTCAGGCCCACCAGCGTGTTATGCACGAACAGCAGGCCCTCGCGCAACGGTACGCCGATGTGGTCGGTGAACTCCACGGGCGCCGCGCCCGTACCGCCTTCCTTGCCGTCGACCACGATGAAGTCGGGCAGGATCCCGGTTTCCAGCATGGCCTTGGCGATGCCCATGAACTCCCACGGGTGACCCAGGCAGAACTTGAAGCCCACCGGTTTGCCACCGGACAGTTCGCGCAGTTGCTGGACGAACTGCATCAGTTCGATCGGCGTGGAAAACGCGCTGTGGCAAGAAGGCGAAACACAGTCCTCGCCCATGAGGATGCCCCGGGTCTCGGCGATTTCCCGGGTGACCTTGTGCTTGGGCAGGATCCCGCCATGGCCGGGTTTGGCGCCCTGGCTCATCTTGATTTCAATCATCCGCACCTGCGGGTTCCGGGCCTGGGCGGCGAAACGCTCCGGGTCGAAGCGCCCGTCAGGCGTACGGCAACCGAAGTAGCCACTGCCCAACTCCCAGGTGAGGTCGCCGCCGTGTTCGCGGTGGTAGGGGCTGATGCTGCCTTCACCGGTGTCGTGGGCGAAGTTGCCCAACTTGGCTCCTTGGTTCAACGCCCGGATGGCGTTGGCGCTCAGGGAGCCGAAACTCATGGCCGAGATGTTGAACACCGACGCCGAGTACGGCTGGGTGCATTGCGGGCCGCCGACGGTCACGCGAAAACCGCTGGGATCGCTCAGCGGGGCTGGGCGCATGGAGTGGCCGATGAATTCGAAGCCGGTCTGGTACACGTCGATCAAGGTGCCGAACGGTTTGTCGGCGCTTTCGTTCTTGGCCCGGGAATACACCAGCGAGCGCTGGGCCCGGGAGAAGGGCAGGGCATCGCTGTCGGATTCGAGCAGGTATTGGCGGATCTCCGGGCGGATGCCTTCGACCAGGTAGCGGATATTGCCCAGGATCGGATAGTTGCGACGCACGGCGTGGCGGCTTTGCAGCAGGTCGAACAGCCCCAGCAGGCTCAGCAACCCGGTCACCAGTGTGATCGGCCAGAGCCAGTCGTATTGCAGGAACGGCAGGCTGGCGAGGGTGAAGATGACACAGCCAGCAAAGAAGGCGTAACGACTCAGCAGAGACAGGCTCATACGGTTTCCTTGGGGGAGGGGTAGCGCAGGCATTCTGCGCCGACGGCAAAACGACGGGCAACCCTATGACGAGGGGATTGTCATGGGAACAAGGGTGTGTGGGAGCAAAGCTGTCTGGGAGCAAAACTGTGGGAGCAAAGCTTGCTCGCGATACAGGCGCCTCGGTTTCTGAAATACCGAGTGTCTCCATCGCGGGCAAGCCTTGCTCCCACAGCTCCCACAGCTCCCACAGCTTCTACAGTGTTCCCACCCCAGGAGCTGCTCAGCTCGCCTGCTTCATCTGCCGCACCGGCAATTCCACGCGAAAGGTAGTGCCGACCCCGACTTCGCTGCGTACCGTGATCTCGCCGTTGTGTTTTTTCACGATGCCGTAGGACAACGACAGCCCGAGCCCTGTGCCTTGGCCGATGGGCTTGGTGGTGAAGAACGGGTCGAAGATTTTCTGCAGGGTCTCGGGGGGGATGCCCGAGCCGTTGTCGGCGACTTCGATCCATACGGATTCGTCACCGACGCCGTTGCGCAGGGTGATGGTGCCGCGCTCGGGGCCGATGGCCTGGGCGGCGTTGACGATCAGGTTCATGATCACCTGGTTGATCTGCGACGGCAGGCATTCCACTTCCGGCAACGGCGTGTACTCCTTGACCACGTCGGCCTTGTATTTGATTTCATTGGCGACGATGTTCAACGTCGAATCCATGCCCTGCTGCAAATTGGCCATCTGCCATTCCTGGCTGGAGTCGACGCGGGAGAAGTCCTTCAGGTCCTTGACGATCTGCCCGACCCGGCCGATGCCATCCTTGGATTCCTTGATCAGCAAAGGGATATCCTCGACAAGGAAGTCCAGTTCCACCTGTTCGCGCAGCTTGCGCAAGTGCACCACCAGCTCCGGCGAGGCGATGGCCCCCTCGGCGCTGCCGTAGGCGCTGAGCATTTCCTGGAGTTTGCCAAAGTAGCCGTCCAACGCCCCCAGGTTGGAAGAAATGAAGCCGATCGGGTTGTTGATTTCGTGGGCCACCCCGGCCGCCAACTGGCCCAGCGAGGCGAGCTTTTCCGATTGCACCAGCTGGGTTTCCAGCATCTTGCGTTCGTCGATCTCCATTTGCAGCAGCTCGCTGGCCTGTTTGAACGCCTGGGTGCGTTGTTCCACCAGGTCTTCGAGCTTGTTCATTTTCAGTTGCGCACGGGAGGTCATTTCCCATTTTGTGGTCAGGGTGTTGGCCATCTGCTGGACTTCGATGTTGTCGAACGGCTTTTTCAGGATCAGCAAGCGATCGTGGCCGTTCAGGCGGTCGAGCAGTTCATCCCAGGAGTAATCCGAATACGCCGTGCAGACCACCACTTGCAGCAACGGGTCGCGCTTCCAGAGTTCTTCGATGGTCTTGGCGCCATCCCAGCCTTCGGGCATGCGCATGTCGACAAAGGCCAGGGCATAAGGACGCCCTTTTGCCGATGCCTCCAGCAACTTGTTCAGGCCTTCCTGTCCGCCATAGGCCGAGTCGAGTTCGAACACCGTGGCGACAGGTTTTGGCGCATCGCCGAACAGCGCGCTTTCCATGTCCAGCAAGTCAGCGTTGCTGTCATCCTCCGGGGTGAGGATCTTGCGGAAATCTTCATGAATGGCGGGTGTATCGTCGATCAACAGGATGCGGCGGTTACTCATGCTATTCATGGCTCACCTTCTGCAAGTTTCAGGGGCACCTGCAATTCGAAGGTCGCCCCTTTTCCTGGCCCCTCACTGTGGGCGGTGAGGTGGCCGTTCATTTCAATGGCCGCCAATGCGCAGCTGTGCAGGCCAAAGCCGTGGCCGTCCTTACGCGTGGTAAAGCCGTGGGCGAAGATGCGCGTCATGTTTTCCTCCGCGATCCCTTCGCCTTCGTCCTTGACGCTGATTTGCAAGGTTTCGCCATCGATGACGGCGGCCTTCAGGGTCATGTTCCGCGCATGATTGGAAACCCCCGCCATGGCGTATTTGGCATTGCTGATCAGGTTGATCAGGATCAACAGCAAGCGGTGCTTGTCGCCCATGATCCGCGGCACCTCGCCGTATTCCTTGATCACCGTAACATGATGGCGGGTCAGGGCGCCCGAGTTCATGCGCAGGGCGTCTTCGAGCAGTTCACTGACCACCAACGGTTCCAGCAGGCTGTTGGCCCCGGCATAGGATTGCTGGGTGGAGACAATATCCTTGATGTGGTCCACGCTTTTGCTCAGCTGGGCCAGCTCGTCGGTAAGACCCTGCTGCTCAACGGCGATGGCTTCGACCAGTTGGTTGAGGTAGCCAGGCAACAGTTTGCCTTTCGCGTCTTCGGTGAAAAAGTGCCCGAGGTCATCGGCGTGTTCGTTGATCAGTTGCATGGCCTTGCCCAGCCCCTGGGCCTTGCTGCTGCGTATTTTGCGGCTGACCAGGTCGGCGGAGATGTTCACGCTGTTGAGGACGTTGCCGACGTTGTGCAGCACGTTGGTCGCGATTTCTGCCATGCCGGCCTGGCGGGCAGTGTCCATCAATTCGCTCTGGGTGTCCTTGAGCTGGCGGGTCCGTTCTTCAACCCGCTGTTCCAGTTCATCGTTGGCGGTTTGCAGGGCGTTGTTGACCCTTTTGATCTCGGCGAAGCTGCGTACCAGCCGGATCGCCAGCCAGATCAGGATCAGCACCAGCAGCGTGGCGAACACCAGCAGGTAAACGTGGTTGCGCTCGTACTGGGCGGCGGCTTTTGCCTGGTCTTTCTCGAGCAGTTGGGTGATGGTGTCCAGGCGATCGGCCACGGGGATCGCTTCGATTCCCAGCAACAATTCGTTGACCCGTGGCTGTTCGCGCAGGATCACCCCGATGTGCCTGCGCAGGACTTCGACGGAGCTAAGCAGCCCCTCAGGCAGGCGCTCCTTGTTGACCTCCAGCTGGTTCAACCCCAGCAGAACCTCGGCCGCTATATCAGGGGAACTGAGCTGGGCGAACTCCATGCTGCTGAGGAGCAGGTCGTAGGTGTCGATGGCAACGTTCTGCAACTCCAGCCTGTACGTGTCGGGCAGCCGGGCGAACTGGCCCTGGATGTCGTCCTCGCCGGTGGGCAGGAAGGCCAGGGAATTGCGCAGCACCGCGTTATGGGATTTGAATTGTTCCACCAGGCGGGTCTTTTCCTTGACCAGCTTGAGGTATTCGTCGCGCTGAGCTTCCCAGAGTGACGGCCCGTGGCGCCCCGGTTCCGATTCAATGGCGTCCAGACGCTGCCACAGGCGTGCCATCTCGTGCAGGGGCGAGACCAGCGGGTCATAGTTGTGGGTCAGGGCGATCCGCGACTTGAGGACTTCGTTGTCCCAGATGGCGTCCTGTTGCTTGAGCAGGCGGATCAGGTCCCGGGACTCGATGTACGAGGCGGCCTGCTGGGCGCCTGAATTGATGTACATGAACAACAGGATGCCCGCCAGCAAGACGCCGATGAAGGCCAGGCCGAGGCGACGGAGGACTGTCATAGGGGCTTGCCCTCCCACTCACCGGTCAGGGTCTTGAGGAATTCGACGATCAGCTGGGTATCGTTCTTCAGGGGCTCGCGGCCCAACTGGTACTTGAACATCACCTCCACCGCGCGTTCCAGGCTCGGTGCGGAGCTGTCATGGAAATACGGGGCGGTGACGGCGACGTTGCGCAGGCTGGGCACCTTGAAAACCTGGCGGTCGGCTTCATCGCCGGTGATGTTGAAACGCCCTTCGTCGGCTCGGGTGGGGTTGCCCCGGTCCTCGAAGTAGTCACCCAAGACGCCGAATTTCTGGAACATGTTGCCGCCCATGTTCACGCCCTGGTGGCAAGCGATGCAGCCGTATTCCTTGAAGCGCTGGTAACCGAACTTTTCCCGGGGTGTGAGGGCGTCGGTATTGCCCAGCAGGTACTGGTCGAAGCGCGAATTGGGCGTCTGCAAGGTGCGTTCGTAGTCGGCCAGTGCGCCCTGGATATTGGGCTTGGTCACGCCGTCGGGGTAAGCGTCCTTGAAGTCCTTGGCATAGCCAGGGTCATCGGCGATGCGCTTGACCACCGATTCCCAGGTGCTGCCCATTTCCACCGGGCTGGTCACGACCGCATGGACCTGCTCTTCCAGCGTGTCGACGCGGCCATCCCAGAACTGGTGGAAGTTCAGGCTGGCATTGAACACGGTAGGGGTGTTGACCTCCACCGGCTTGCCGTCGAAGCCTAAGGAAAACGGCTTGTCGTCGGCGCCGCCCTTGTCCAGGCGATGGCAACTGGCGCAGGACAGGGTGTTGTTGACCGACAGGCGAGGGTCATTGAACAGCCGCAGCCCCAGTTGGACGCGCTTGGGGTCCAGGGTCGGAATCGGGGGCAGGGGTTTGAGGGGTTCGTCCAGTGGTTCGGCGTGAGCGGTCACGCTTGCTCCCACGAGTAGGCCGAGAGCCAGAATCAGTCCATGTGACGCCATGGGATGTTTTCCTTGAAACTTTGGTTGATGACACTCAGGTGTTCACGAAAACGGGTTCTGGCGTTTTTCCCACTCGGTCATCCAGTCGACGAAGGCCTGTGGTTCCACGGCCTTGCTGAAGTAATAACCCTGGACCTCCTCGCAGTGGTGTTTCTTGAGAAATTCCAACTGCTCGAGGGTTTCCACTCCTTCGGCAATGATGTGCAGGTTCAGGCTCTTGCCCAGGCTGATGATGGTGCTCACCAGCTTGGCGTCGTTGCTGTCGATGCTCAGGTCGCCGACGAACGACTGGTCGATCTTCAACACATCCACCGGAAATTTCTGCAGATAGCTCAGGCTTGAATAGCCGGTGCCGAAGTCGTCGATGGCCAGGCGTATCCCCAGTTGCTTGATGGCCTTGAGGACGGCGACCGTGGTATCGACGTTCTGCATCAGGACGCTTTCGGTGATCTCCAGTTCTAACTGTGTCGGGTCCAGGCCGGTTTCCTTGAGGGTGCGGGCAATGCCTTCGACGAAGCCGCGCTGGCGGAAATCGATGGCCGAGACGTTCACCGACAGGTACAGCGGGCGCATGCCCTGGGCTTGCCAGCGGCAGGCCTGCTGGCAGGCCTCCTGAAGCACCCATTGGCTCAGCGGGACGATCAGGCCGCTGTCCTCGGCGACCGGAATGAAATCCGAGGGATAGACCAGGCCATGATCCGGCCTGTCCCAACGCACCAGCGCCTCGACACCGACCACCTTGCCGCTCTTGAGGTCGAGCTTGGGTTGGTAATGCAGCACGAACTCCTTGCGTAGCAGGCCCAGGCGCAGGCCGGATTCGATGGTCTGCTGCTGCCGCGCCCGGCGGTTCATGTCTTCGGTGAAAAACCGGTAGTCGTTGGGGCCGGTTTCCTTGACGTTGCGCATCGCCGTCTCGGCTTTCTTGATCAGCGCCACGGCGTCGAAGCCGTCGTTCGGGTACACGCTGATGCCCAGGCTCGCGGTGACGCTCAGGTCATGGCCGTCGATGGGCTGTGGGGAACTGATGGCCGCCAGCAGTTTGTCGGCCACGCCTTTGGTCTGCTGCGGGTCGATGACGTCCCCCAGCACCACCACGAATTCATCGGAACCGTAGCGAAACACCGAGTCGGATTCACGCACCACGGTGGCCAGCGCCCGGGCCACGCGCTTGAGCATTTCATCGCCCACCGGATGGCCCAGCGCGTTATTGATGCGCTTGAAGCGGTCCAGGCCGATGAACATCACCGCCAGTTGCCGGTCATGCCGACGGCACTGGGCCATGGCCTGGGTCAGCCGATCGCCGAGCAACATGCTGTTGGGCAACTCGGTGAGCACGTCGTATTGCAGCAGGTGGGACACCTTGAGCAATTCCTGGACGCGCTCTTCGATCGTGCGTTCCAGGCTGCGCATTTTCCTCGCCGCATCCTGGGCCAGCTGCCATTTCCAGGTCATGGCGCTGGCCATCTGGCGGATTTCCAGGGTGTCGAAGGGTTTCTTGAGGATCAGCAACTGATCGTCGAACTCGATCCGTTCGGACATGGTTTCCCAGGAGTAGTCCGAGAACGCCGTGCACAGGGCGATTTGCAGGCGCGGGTCGGCCTCCCACAGCGCCTCGATGGTTTGCAGGCCGTCCCAGCCCGGTGGCATGCGCATGTCGGCGAACACCAGCGCATAGGGCTGGCCTTCGGCCTGGGCGCGCTTGACCAGTTCCAGCGCCTCCTCTCCCTGGTAGGCCGAGTCGATCTGGAATTGCAGCCGATTGACCTGCGGGGTGCCGAACAGCAGGCTCTCGGTGTCGTCCAGCGAGTCATCACTGCCGGCGCTGGGGCTGAGAATCTTGCGAAAGTCCTGGTGGATCGCCGGCGTGTCGTCCACCACCAGGATTCGCCGGTTGGCAGGTACCGCCATTGGATTCATGGATTGCTCTCCGATAGCTGGCTCGCTGGGCGGGTCCAGTGGTCTGTCGCCGGGACGATGGTGCCGACCTTGAGCAACTCGGCGGCCTGGCCGCTGTCGACCACGGTGCTGAAGTAGTGCCCTTGGGCCTGCATGTCCCCGCCGCTGGACATCAGCGTGGTGCGTTGCTCCTGGGTCTCGACACCCTCGGCAATGATCCCGATGCCCACGTCCCGGGCGAAGTTGATGATCGCCCGCAACGTCGTGGCGTTTTCGGGGTCGGCGTTGGCGCTGTCGAGGAAACGCTGGGCGAGCTTGAGGTGATTGACCCGGTAGGTCTTGAGGTAATCGAACGAGGAGTACTCGGTGCCGAAGTCATCGATGGCGATCTGCACGCCCAGTTCGCAGAGGCGCGGCAGCACGTCGTTGTGGGTCCACTTGGTCTGGGCCAGGGTGGCTTCGGTGACGTCGAAGCGCAGATCCCAGGGCGCCAGTTCCCAGCGCGCGGTGGTGCGCAGCACGTCGTAGATCAATTCCGGGCCGGTCTTGAGCTGGGTCAGGGACAGGTCGATGGCGATCACCGGGGGCGCCATGCCCTGGTCACGCCATTGGCGCATTTGTTGGCAAGCCTGGTCCAGTACCCAATGCCCCAGGCCAATGATGATCCCGGTTTTCTCGGCGGCGGGCATGAAGGCCGCTGGTTCCAGCCAGCCACGTTGAGGGTGGTTCCAGCGCACTTGCACGCCCATGCCGAGGATCTTGCCGGTGCCAAGGTCGACTTCCGGCAGGTAGTGCAGGTGCAGTTCGTTGTTCTCGATGGCCTGGCGCAGGTCGTTGGCGAGGGCGACCCGGTCGGTGACTTCCTGGTTAATTTCTTCATTGTGGAAATGGTACTGGTTGCGGCCCTTTTCCTTGGAGCGGTACAGGGCCATGTCGGACTGCGCCATCAGGCTATCGGCACTCAGGCTCTGCGGGGTGTACAAGGCGATGCCGATGCTCACCGAGATCCGCACGTCGTTGCCGTCCAGGGAGTACGGCGCCACCAGCGCATCACGGATCTTGCCCGCCAGCGCGGCGCAGTGGGTCGCTTCATGGACGTCCAATTGCAGCAGGGCGAATTCGTCGCCGCCCAGGCGCGCCACCACGTCGTTTTCCCGGGTACAGGCCTTGATGCGAGCGGCGACCTCCTGCAGCAGCAGGTCGCCGATGGGATGACCCAAGGTGTCGTTGATGCGTTTGAAGTGGTCCAGGTCCAGGTAGAACATGGCAAACGGCGCGGCCCCGCGACGAGCGGCGGCGAAGGCCTGGTGCAGGCGCTCGATCATGGTGGCGCGGTTGGCCAGCCCGGTCAGGCCGTCGGTGCGGGCCAGCAAGGAGATTTTTTCTTCGGCCAGCTTGCGTTCCGTGATGTCGAGGATGATGCCTTCTATCTCCAGCAACAGGCCATGCTCATTGCGCACCGGGATGTAGCGGTTCTCCACCCAGCGGAACGTGTCGTCGCCGGTACGCATGCGGAACTCGATGGAGGCCCCTGCGGAATCGCGGTCCAGGACGCGGACCATGGCCTCATGGACTTTGTCCTGGTCATCGGCGTGGATCAGGGTTTGCGCCCAGTCCGGCGCGTTGGTCAGTTGCGCCGCGGAATGGCCGAATTTGGTGATGTTGTGGGAGATGTACATCAATGGGAACGGCGGCTCGCCCCGCAGGCGATAGAGGATGGTCGGGCTGTTCTGCACGATGATGTTGGCGTCGGCCAGTTCCCGGGTGCGTTCCTCGACCGCGCGCTCGAGCATGTCCATTTTCAGCGCCGCGTCCTCGGTCATCTGCCATTTGACGGTCAAGGTGCTGGCCATCTGGCGGATTTCGATGGCATCGAAAGGTTTTTTCAGGATGAGCAGGCGGTCGCCCAGTTCAAGACGATCGGCGATGTCTTCCCAGGAATAGTCCGAATAAGCGGTGCACAGGGCCACTTGCAGCTTGGGGTCGGCGCGCCAAAGCCGTTCGATGGTTTCCAGGCCGTCCCAGCCCGGTGGCATGCGCATGTCGATGAACGCCATGGCGAAGGGTTGCCCCTGGGCCAGTGCCGTTTCGACCTTGTTCAAGGCTTCCATGCCCTGGAACGCCGAATCGAGCACGAAACTCGTGCCGGAGACCGCCACAGGCGAGCCGAACAGGGCTTCTTCGGCGCTGCTCAGGCTGTCATTGGCGCTCGCCTGGGGGCTGAGGATCTTGCGAAAATCCTCATGGATGGTTGGCGTGTCGTCGACGATCAGGATCCGCCGATTGGTTTTATCCAATGGCAGGCTCATGGCCGTGCACCGTTCTGATGCTGACTATAGAACCCTGGAAACATCTGATATCCCTTTCGCTGGCATGAGTATTCGGCCTGTACTTGGCCCTTCATGGGGTAGAGCATAGTCGTCTGATCGGGATACGCTCGGCCAGTGATGGCAAATGTGTCTAAATGTTCGCAATCTACTAGCCTGTATTTCGGGGGTAAGGTAGAACGGTTGTCGTGACTAGGAGGGGGGTTTCAAATGGAAGATCAATCGCCGGACGTTCCGGTAAAGAAACCGGCAGTGCTGCTGGTTGATGACGAAGAGTCGATTCTCAATAGCCTGCGTCGGCTATTGCGCAGCCAGCCGTACGAGATCCTGCTGGCCGACAGTGGCGCCAAGGCCCTGGAAATTCTCAAGGAGCGGCCGGTCGACCTGGTAATGACCGACGCGCGCATGCCGAACATGGATGGCGCCACGCTGCTGGCCGAGATCCGCAAGCTGTACCCATCGACCTTGCGCATCCTGCTCACCGGTTATGCCGATGTGGACATGATGACCAAGGCCATCAACGAGGGGCAGCTCTATCGTTACCTCAGCAAGCCCTGGAACGATGAGGAATTGGTCCAGGCCTTGCGCCAGGCCCTGTCCCACCAGCATTCCGAAAGCGAGCGTCAGCGCCTCGAAGCGCTGAACCGCGAGCAGAACCAGCAACTCAAGACCCTTAACGCCACCTTGGAAAAACGCGTGGCGTCGCGCACCTCCGAGCTGCAGCAGACCGCCGACATGCTCGATTTGGCTTATGACGAGCTCAAGCGCAGTTATGTGACCAGCACTGAAGTGTTTTCGCTGATCGCCAACCTGCGCCTGCCCAAGGCCAAGCAGACCAACCGGCAGATCATCGAGTTGATCAGGGTCTACAGCCGGCTGCATTTCCTCGATGAGTCCACCGACCGCGACCTGACCATGGCGGCGGCGCTCTACAACATCGGCAAGCTGAGCTGGACCGACAACATGATGGTCACGCCCGCCGACATGCTGCACCACACGGAACTTGAGCTCTATCGGGCCTATCCGAAGCAGAGCGAATCGCTGCTGATGACCCTGGACCCGATGAAGGACGCGGCGCGGATCATCCGCCATCACCAGGAGCGTTGGGACGGCAGCGGTTTCCCCGAGCACCTTCGGGGCGACGCCATTCCGTTCGGTTCGCGGTTGTTGAAACTGGCGGTGGACTTCATCGAGCTGCAGCGCGGGTTGATCCTGGAGCGGCAGATGAACAGCGACGAAGCGCTGGTCTACATCCGCAAATACGCCGGCAAGCTGTACGACCCGGACATGATCGAGGACTTCATCAAGGCGTGTGCCGAATACCTGGAAGACGTGACCCTGTCGGACCCGACGGTGCAAGTCTCCACCACGCGCGAGTTGACCCCCGGGATGATCCTGGCGCGCAACCTCAATGCCGACAACGGCATGTTGCTGCTCAACGCTGGCAAAGTCCTGAGCGGGCCGTTGATCGAAAAACTCATTGCCTTCGAGGCGATGGAGGGCGCGCGGTACAGCGTGTTCGTCAAGATCCCCGAGGAGGAGGCCGACCCTTCGGTGCCGAAGCCGATGTTGGGGTGACTGGGTTCTGGGTTGGATTGGATTGGATTGGATTGGGTACATATCCGTTGCTG
>NZ_ATLN01000034.1:0-16718 GCF_000416195.1 Pseudomonas sp. CFII68 | reverse complement strand
CGCCTTCGCGAGCAAGCCCGCTCCCACATTTTTGATCTCAGTGGGCACTGGAAATGTGTCCGGCAACCTGAGTAAACTCCCCTCCTCGCCCTACCCACCGGGCGACCCTGGATCAGCAGACAGGGCATCACTGAGCTGGCTAACCTGAACCCACTTTCAGAGGAGCCGGCCACCATGCCTGCGACCCGTACCTGGTTAAAAAATCCCCTCGCCATTTTCACGGCCAACGACCTCGATGCCCGTGGCGGCCTCGTCCTGCAGGACGGTGTGATCGTCGAACTGCTGAGCGCCGGCCAGCAACCCGCCCAGCCCTGTGACAACCTCTTCGACGCGCGCGAGCATGTGATCCTGCCGGGGTTGATCAACACCCACCATCACTTCTACCAGACCCTGACCCGCGCCTGGGCGCCGGTGGTGAACCAGCCGCTGTTTCCCTGGCTGAAGACCCTCTACCCGGTGTGGGCGCGGCTGACCCCGGAAAAACTTGCCCTGGCCAGCAAAGTGGCCTTGGCCGAGTTGCTGCTGTCGGGCTGCACCACCGCGGCCGACCACCATTACCTGTTTCCCGAAGGCCTGGAAAATGCCATCGACGTGCAGGTGCAAAGTGTTCGTGAACTGGGCATGCGCGCGATGCTGACCCGCGGTTCCATGAGCCTGGGCGAGGCCGACGGTGGCTTGCCGCCGCAGCAAACCGTGCAGCAGGGCCAGGTGATTCTCGACGACAGCCAGCGCTTGATCGGTCAGTACCACGAGCGCGGCGACGGCGCGCAGATCCAGATTGCCCTGGCACCCTGCTCGCCGTTTTCGGTCACGCCGCAGATCATGAGCGCCAGCGCCGAACTGGCGGAAAAGCTCGACGTACGCCTGCACACGCACCTGGCTGAAACCCTCGATGAAGAAGCGTTTTGCCTGCAACGCTTTGGCCTGCGCACCGTGGACTACCTGGACAGCGTCGGCTGGCTTGGCCCGCGTACCTGGCTGGCCCACGGCATTCATTTCAACCCGGATGAAATCGCCCGTCTCGGCGCCGCCGGTACCGGCATCTGTCACTGCCCGAGTTCGAACATGCGCCTGGCCTCGGGCATTTGCCCGACCCTGGACCTGACCGCCGCCGGCGCTCCCGTGGGCCTGGGGGTAGACGGTTCGGCATCCAACGATGCCTCGAACATGATCCTCGAAACCCGCCAGGCGCTGTACATCCAGCGCCTGCGCTACGGCGCGCAAGCGATCACGCCGGAACGCGTGCTGGGCTGGGCGACCCGGGGCTCGGCGCAACTGCTCGGGCGCAGCGATATCGGCGAACTGGCGGTGGGCAAACAGGCCGACCTGGCGCTGTTCAAGCTTGATGAGCTGCGCTTTTCCGGCAGCCACGACCCGGTCTCGGCGCTGTTGCTGTGCGGTGCAGATCGGGCTGATCGGGTGATGATCGGTGGGCAATGGCGGGTCATCGACGGGCAGGTCGAGGGGTTGGACTTGAAGGGCCTGATTGCCGATCACAGCCAGGCGGCGCGGGAATTGATCGCCGGCACCTGACCGGACGCCATCGCGGGCAAGCCTTGCTCCCACAGATGTCCATGAGTCCCACAGACTTTCATTGATCTGTGGGAGCAAGGCTTGCCCGCGATGCTCTTCTAGAGGCCCAGCAGGGACAACATGATGAACGTCGCAAACAACACAAAATGGGTCATGCCTTCGATGGCATTGGTCTCGCCATCGTTGAGGTTGATCGCGCTGACAATCAGGGTGATGAAGATCATCACCGTCTGCACCGGGGTCATTGCCATCTGGAACGGCTGGCCGGTGTAGAGGGCCATGGCTTCCATAATGGGCACAGTGAGGATCACGGTGGACAGCGAAGCGCCCAGCGCGATATTCACCACCGACTGCATGCGATTAGCGAGGGCGGCGCGCAGGGCGGTGAGGATTTCCGGTGCGGCGGAGATGGCGGCCACCAGGATCGCCGTGACCACCGGCGGCGCACCCGAGCCTTCCAACCCCAGGTCGAGGGCCTTGGACATGACTTCGGCCAGGGCGCCGATCACCACCACGCCAAACACCAGCGCGCCGATGGAAAGCGTCAGACTGATGGGTTCCGGTTCATTTTCCACCGGCTCTTTCTTGCGACGTTTTTCCGGATAGCTGTAGCTGAAGAAGTAACTGTGGGGCCCGACCTGCATGCGCAGGAACAAGGTGTACAGCACGATCATCGCGCCGATGGTAAAGGCCGAATAGATTTTCCAGCTCTCGCGGGGAATGAACTCCGGCACCACCATCGATACCCCCATGGCGGTGAGAATCATCACGCTGTAGGTGCGCGCCGAATCGTCGTTGTAGGCCTGCTCGCCATGCTTGATCCCGCCCATCAGCGCCGCGAGCCCGAGGATGCCGTTGATGTCGAGCATCACCGCCGAGTAGATCGTGTCCCGCACCAACGTCGACGAAGCCTCGTTGCTCATCATGATCGCCAGGATCACCACCTCCACCAGTACCGCCGACAGCGTCAGGATCATCGTGCCGTAGGGATCACCGACCTTTTCCGCCAGCAGTTCGGCGTGATGGGCCACGCGCATGGACGCCGCGACGATGAAACCGATCAGGGCCAGGCCGCCGGTCAGCGCCACCACTTGCCCGCTGCCCAGCAGCCAGTGCTCCAGCGGATAGGCGATACACGCAGCGATCAGCGCCAGCAACAGCAGTTTTTCTTGCTTGAGCAAAGTGAGCATCGCGGGCCTGTCACCGTGGGCGGGGTCATGAGTTACTGACTATAGGGGGCGGTGAACGTTTCGTTCGGGGTGATGCACCAGGGGGTGGCGCTTGCAGGCAGGGTGCACCTTTATTGTTCTCAAAGGCCTCATCGCGGGCAAGCCTTGCTCCCACAAGTATCGCGGCGCACTTGTGAAGCAAGCTTGCTCTCCCTTGAGGTTGGGCTGCCCATCTGTTGGGGCAAGGCCTGATTCCACATGGTTTGGCCTTGCACTTGTGGGAGCAAGGCTTGCCCGCGATGACGACAACAAGGTATCGACTATTTGTTGTCCTGTTGGTCAGCATTTTGCATTGATGCTGCACAGCCAACCTCACAACAAAATGGAGTTCGAGTTCATGCACAAACGCCCCTTGAAGAAGTTGCTTTGCGCCGTCGTCGCCGCCGTCGGCCTGGGCGCCGGTCTGAATGCCAGTGCCGCCGACCCGCTGAAGGTCGGCTTCGTCTACATCGGCCCGATCGGCGACCACGGCTGGACCTATCAGCATGAACAAGGGCGCAAGGAGCTGGCGGCGAAATTCGGCGAGCAGATCACCACCAACTACGTGGAAAACGTGCCGGAGGGTGCCGACGCCGAGCGGGTGATCCGCAACATGGCCAAGGACAAATACGACCTGATCTTCACCACCTCCTTCGGCTACATGAACCCGACGCTGAAAGTCGCCAAGCAGTTTCCCAAGGTGACCTTCGAACACGCCACCGGCTATAAGCAAGACAAGAACCTGGGCACGTACCTGGCTCGCACCTACGAGGGCCGCTACGTCGGCGGTTTCCTCGCGGCCAAGATGACCAAGACCAAGAAGATCGGCTACGTCGCGTCCTTCCCGATCCCGGAAGTCATCCGCGACATCAATGCCATCCAACTGGCCCTGAACAAGTACAACCCCGGTACCGAGATCAAAGTGGTGTGGGTCAACTCCTGGTTCGACCCGGGCAAGGAAGCCGACGCCGCCAACGCGCTGATCGACCAGGGCGTGGACGTGGTGTTCCAGCACACCGACAGCCCGGCGCCGATCCAGGCTGCCGAGCGACGCGGCGTCTATGCGGTGGGCTACGCTTCGGACATGGCTCACTTCGGGCCCAAGGCGGTGCTGACGTCCATCGTCAATGACTGGGGCCCGCATTACATCCAGGCGACCCAGAGCGTGCTCGACCATAGCTGGAAATCCCAGGACTACTGGGGTGGCCTGAAGGAAGGCACGGTGAAACTGCCGATCAGCGACCTGGTGCCGGCAGCAGTCAAGGGCGAAGCCGAGCAGATCATCGCTGACATCGAGAGCGGCGCCTTCCATCCGTTCACCGGCCCGATCAAGGACCAGGCCGGCGTCGAGAAAATCCCGGCGGGCGTGAGCGCCACCAACGCGGAACTGGCGTCGATGAATTATTACGTCGAAGGCATGAAGGCTGAGATTCCGAAATAAACCCCAGGCTCAACACAACACCCAATGTGGGAGCGGGCTTGCTCGCGAAGGCGGTGTATCAGTCGACATCAATGTTGAATGACACTCCGCCTTCGCGAGCAAGCCCGCTCCCACAGGGCTACCCATTTTTAAATCAGGAAAGCAGGATGAACAGCCTTCCCATCATCGACATCAGCCCGCTCTACGGCGACGAGCCCGACGCCTGGCAAGCCGTCGCCGGGCAAATCGACCGCGCCTGCCGCCAATGGGGCTTTTTCTATATCAAGGGCCACCCCATCAGCCCGGCGCGCATCGCCGAGGTACTGGGCAGTGCCCAACGCTTCTTCGCCCTGCCCGTCGAAGAAAAACTCAAGATCGACATCACCCAGACCCGCCACCACCGTGGTTATGGCGCCGTCGCCACGGAACAACTGGACCCGACCAAACCCAGCGACCTGAAGGAAACCTTCGACATGGGCCTGCACCTGCCGGCCGATCACCCGGAAGTGCTGGCGGAAAAACCCCTGCGTGGCCCCAACCGCCACCCCGACCTGATGGGCTGGGAAAACTTGATGGAGCAGCATTACCGCGACATGCAGGCGCTTGCGCAAACCCTGCTGCGAGCCATGACCCTGGCCCTGGGTATCGAGCGGGACTTTTTCGACACGCGCTTCAACGAACCGGTCAGCGTGCTGCGCCTGATCCACTACCCGCCCCGCGACACCGCCAGCAGCGCCGAGCAGCAAGGTGCCGGCGCCCATACCGATTATGGTTGCATCACCCTGCTCTACCAGGACGCCGCCGGCGGCCTGCAAGTGCGCAACGTCGACGGCCAGTGGATCGACGCGCCGCCCCTCGACGGCACCTTCGTGGTCAATCTCGGCGACATGATGGCGCGCTGGAGCAACGACCGTTACCTGTCCACGCCGCATCGGGTGATCAGCCCGCTGGGGGTGGACCGGTACTCGATGCCGTTCTTTGCCGAGCCGCACCCCGACACGCTGATCCAATGCCTGCCCGGTTGCCAGGATGACGCCCACCCGCCAAAGTACCCAACGACTACCTGCGCCGAATTCCTGCTGTCGCGCTTCGCCGACACCTATGCTTACCGGCGTGAGTCGCTTGCCGTGTAGTGGATCAGCCGGTCAGGTTTTACCCGACAGGGCGGCCAGCGCCTGTAGAATGCCCGCCATCGATTCGCTGATGAGAAAAGACCATGTACGACTGGCTGAACGCCCTGCCCAAGGCTGAACTGCACCTGCACCTGGAAGGCTCGCTGGAGCCTGAGTTGCTGTTCGCCCTGGCCGAACGCAACAAGATCGCCCTGCCGTGGAGCGACGTCGATACCCTGCGCAAGGCCTATGCCTTCAACAACCTGCAGGAATTCCTCGACCTGTATTACCAGGGCGCCGATGTGCTGCGCACCTCCCAGGATTTCTACGACCTGACCTGGGCCTACCTGTTGCGTTGCAAGGCGCAGAACGTGATCCACACCGAACCGTTCTTCGACCCGCAGACCCACACCGACCGTGGTATCCCGTTCGAAGTGGTGCTCAACGGCATCGCCGCCGCCCTCAAGGATGGCGAGCAGCAACTGGGCATCACCAGCGGCCTGATCCTGAGTTTCCTGCGCCACCTGAGCGAAGAACAAGCCGAGAAGACCCTCGACCAGGCGCTGCCATTCCGCGAGGCCTTCGTGGCCGTGGGCCTGGACAGTTCGGAAATGGGCCATCCACCGAGCAAGTTCCAACGGGTATTCGACCGCGCGCGCAACGAAGGCTTCCTGACCGTCGCCCACGCCGGCGAAGAAGGCCCGCCCGAGTACATCTGGGAAGCCCTGGACCTGCTGAAGATTCAGCGCATCGACCATGGTGTGCGAGCCATCGAAGATGAGCGGCTGATGCAGCGGATCATCGACGAGCAGATTCCATTGACCGTGTGCCCGCTGTCCAACACCAAGCTGTGCGTATTCGACGACATGTCGCAGCACAACATCCTCGACATGCTCGAGCGCGGCGTGAAAGTGACGGTGAACTCCGATGACCCGGCGTACTTCGGCGGCTACGTCACCGAGAACTTCCACGCGCTGTATACCCACCTGGGCATGACCCAGGACCAGGCCAAGCGCCTGGCCCAGAACAGCCTGGATGCGCGGCTGGTGAAACCTTAGGCCCGACAATCAACCCTTGTGGGAGCGAGCTTGCTCGCGATAGCTTTGGATCAGCCAACATCAATATCGACTGACACACCGCTATCGCGAGCAAGCCCGCTCCCACAGTTTTTTGATCGCCTGTAAATCCACGGTTGGACGCAGATCCAATTGTGGGAGCGAGCCTGCTCGCGATAGCGGTGTATTAGTCGACATCGATGTCGAATGCCAGACCGCAATCGCGAGCAGGCTCGCTCCCACAGGGGATTAGTGTTTAGTCGGCGACGGGCGCTTCGCTCAACTCTTCCAGCGTCTTGCCCCGCGTCTCCATCCCGAACAACCAGACCACCCCCGCCGCCACGGCGAAGCACAACGCGCCCAGGGCGAACACGCCACCCTGGCCGGTGATGGGGAAGACCAGCCCGGTCACCAGCGGGCCGAGCAGCGAACCGACGCGTCCCACGGCCGAAGCAAAGCCCGAGCCGGTGGCCCGGGCCGAGGTCGGGTACAGCTCTGGGGTGTAGGTGTAGAGCACCGCCCACATGCCGAACAGGAAAAACTGCATCAGCAGCCCGGTGCCGATCAACAGGCCGACGTTGCCGCCAAACACCGCGCTCTGCCCATACAGAAACGCCATCGCCCCACCGCCCAGCAACGTGATGACGCACACCGGTTTGCGCCCCCAGCGCTCCACCAGCCAGGCCGCCATCAAGAAGCCGGGAATCCCGCCCAGGGAAATCAGCACGGTGTAATACACCGACTGGGTCACCGCGAACCCCGACTGCTGCAACAGCGCACTGAGCCAGGAGGTCAGGCCGTAGAAACCGAGCAAGGCAAAGAACCAGACGCTCCAGATCATCATCGTGCGCTGGCGATACAGCGGCGACCAGATCTGCGCCAGGGCCGAAAAGAAATTACCCGGCGTGCTCTCAACCCTTGGCAAACGGATCGGCTCCGGCAGGTTCTGATGCCCCAGCGAGGCCCGGACCTTGTCTTCGATTCGCTTGAGCACTGCGTCCGCCTCGACACCCCGACCGGCTTGCTCCAGCCAGCGTGGCGACTCGGGAATGAAGAAACGAATCGCCAGGACAAACACCGCCGGCACCGCCAGCACCAGAAAGATGTCGCGCCAGCCGACCACCGGCAGCAGGAAATACGACAGCACCCCCGCCGCCACGAAACCCAGCGGCCAGAAGCCATCCATCAAGGCGATGTAGCGGCCCCGACGCTTGGCCGGGATCAGCTCCGAAAGCATCGACTGGGCAATCGGAAATTCCATGCCCATGCCGATGCCCAGCAGGATGCGAAACAGCGTCAAGGTCTCGATGTCCTGGGCCGTGGAGCACAAGTAACTGGCAATGCCCCACAGCACGATGCTCCACTGGAACACCGGTTTTCGCCCGAAACGATCGGCCAGCATGCCCGACAGCGACGCCCCTACCACCATGCCGAAGAAGCTGGAGCTGGCGAGCAAACCGGCCTGGGCGGTGCTCAGGCCGAACTCGGCTTTGATCGATCCCAACAGGAACGTCATCATCGCCAGGTCCATGGAGTCGAAGAAAAACGCCAGGGCGATGATGATGAAGATGACCCGGTGGTAACCGCTGATGGGTAACCGTTCCAGGCGTTCCGCCGCGCTGTAGCCGTGAGTGTCCATGCTGCCTCCCCCAATCCGATAATTCCCCGGACCGAGTGTGCGCGAACCTCGCAGGTGGCTATTGCTGAATACGACCTGCCGACAGCCCTGAGCGACGCATCCGGAGCGTTCCCTAGATTGCCATCTCCACCGTGTCCTGCCGGGCGAACCGGTGGATTTCCTGCTGGCCAAGCGTCGTCACCTGCAGGGCTCGCGAATCGTTGGGCAAGCTCAGCCAACCCGACTGCATGAACAGTTGCAGCAGGGCCGCCCCCAGCGCGCCCCCCAGGTGTGGACGACGCTCGCTCCAGTCCGGGCAGGCACAGGCGATGTGGGTGTTGCGATGGGCCAGGGCCTGGATGAACAGGCCACGTCCGGCCAGTTGATTGGCACCCTTGTGGGTGACAATCACCCGCTGCTCGAACTGCTCGATCCATCCGGCGTCCAGCAGGCGCTGGTAGAGGTCGGCCGCCAGGGTTCCCCCCAGGTGATCGTCGCAAAGCCTGGCGCGCATCAACGAAGCAGGGGCCGACGGCGCCTTGGTCGGCATGACCCGGCGCTTGAAGACGTCTGGAATCTGCCGCGGCGTACTGACCAGCGTCGCACTGGCCAGCGCTTCGACGGCAGCACCGATTTCAGGCGCTGCCAGGCGGAAAAACCGCTTGCGGCCCCGGGCTTCGACTTTCAACAGGCCTCCGGCGGACAGGCGTCCCAGATGCGCGTTGGCCGAGGACGGCGACAACCCGGCGAGCAACGCCAACTCCTCGGCCTGGCGGGCCGTGCCGTCCATCAAGGCCCACATCATTGCGCTGCGCTTGGGGTCAGCCAGCAGCGTGGCGATCTGGCTGATGCAAGGTGCATGTTCCATGTATTCACTCCCTGTTGAATCATTCGTCTACTGCTCTGGCGCAGGCGGCCGCTAGTATAAGCGGGGCGGTCGAGCTTTCCTGTCCTCCGGAAACCTTTGGAGGCGATTGTTCCTGAGGGAAAATTCTCTATTTGCCCGCGACTAATGGCCGGCCCCCATCGAGAGCGGAAAACGAGCCGTCAACTCACCGCAGCGGGCCTGGAGCATGTCCCGCAAAAGGTTGATGGGCTTGCTCAATTGCGCCCGGTGGGCACACAGCAGATTGAGGGGCGCGCGTTCGCATTGCAGGTGCGGCAAGAGGATTTTCAAGCGCCCGGCCAGCACGTCGGTGGACACATCCAGCCACGATTTATAGGCAATCCCGGCACCCGCCACCGCCCAGCGCCGCACCACATCGGCGTCGTCACTGAAACGGTCGCCACTGACGGTGAGGCTCACTTCCCGTTTGCCGTCATGAAAACCCCATCGGTCATGGACCCGACTGCCAAGCATGTACAACAGGCAGTTGTGCTGGGCCAGTTGTTCCAGCTGATGGGGTTCACCCTGGCGAGCCAGATAGTCCGGCGATGCACACAACACCCGGCGGTTATCCGCGGCAATGGGCAAGGCGACCAGGCTTGAATCTTCCGGCTCGCCATAACGCAAGGCGATGTCCACCGGCTGCTTGAACAGATCGGCCATGCGATCGCCCAGCAACAGCCGCACCGTCAGCCCGGGGTGCTCGCGCTGGAACGCGTCCAGCCAGGGCAGCAGCAGGTTGCGTCCCAGGTCCGACGGTGCGGACAACTGCAACACCCCACTGACCTGATCCTGGCCGCTGGTCAACAACCGCCGGCCCTCGTCAAGGCTGCTCAATGCAGCCCGGGCATATTCGAGAAAACCCTCACCTTCGGCCGTCAGGCGCAGGCTACGGGTGGAACGGGCCAACAGCCGCGCGCCGAGGTGCTGCTCGATCCGTTTCAACGCGGCACTGGCCACCGCCGCCGACAGGTCCATGACCCTGGCCGCAGCCGAAAGACTGCCCAGGTCCGCCGCCCGGACAAACAACTGCAAGTCATCGAAGCGAAGCATGACGACTCCATTATCAAAAAATTATTGAAAGAGCCTGTTCTTTTAGCCGGTTTTATCTCGACGATAAATAGCTAAACATCGCCTTCATCGAACTCATCTCACGGAGCCGCTTCATGAAAGCCATCGCCTACTACCACTCATTGCCCATCACCGACCCGCAATCGCTCCAGGACATCGAGCTGCCGGAACCGGCCGCCGGTCCCAGGGACCTGCTGGTGGAGGTCAAGGCCATCTCGGTCAACCCGGTGGACACCAAGGTCCGCCAGAACGTCCAGCCCGAAGGTGGCGCAGCCAAGGTGCTGGGCTGGGACGTGGCCGGCGTGGTCAAGGCGGTGGGCAGCGAGGTCACGCTGTTCAAGGCCGGGGACCAGGTGTTCTACGCCGGTTCCATCGCCCGGGCCGGCGGCAACAGCGAGTTGCACGTAGTGGATGAGCGCATCGTCGGCCACATGCCCAAAACCCTTGGTTTCGCCGAAGCGGCGGCGCTACCGCTGACGGCCATTACCGCCTGGGAGTTGTTGTTCGAGCGCCTGCAAATCCAGGAAGGCCAAAGCGACCTGGGCCAGAGCCTGTTGATCGTCGGCGCTGCGGGCGGCGTGGGTTCGATCCTGACGCAACTGGCCAGCCAACTCACCGGGCTGAAGGTGATCGGCACCGCGTCCCGTGTGCAGACCCAGGATTGGGTGCGCAGCCTGGGGGCCGACCTGGTGATCGACCACAGCCAGCCATTGAGCGAAGTGCTGAAAGAAGCGGGCCAGCCCCAGGTGACTCACGTCGCCAGCCTGACCCAGACCGACCAGCATCTGGACCAGTTGGTCGAAGCCCTCACGCCCCAGGGCAAACTGGCGCTGATCGACGATCCCAAGGCGCTGGACGTGACCAAGCTCAAGCGCAAGAGCCTGTCGTTGCATTGGGAATTCATGTACACCCGCTCGCTGTTCGAGACGGCCGACATGCTTGAACAACACAAACTGCTCAACCGCGTGGCCGCCCTGATCGACGCCGGCACGCTGAAGACCACGGTTGGCGAGCATTTCGGCACCATCAACGCCGAGAACCTGCGCCGGGCGCATGCCTTGCTGGAAAGCGGCAAGGCCAAGGGCAAGATTGTGCTCGAGGGTTTCTGACCCACGATGAGGGCCTGGCGCTTGTGGGAGCAAAGCTTGCTCGCGATGGAGGCACCGCGGTTCTCTATAAAACCGCGTCACCATTTATCGCGAGCAAGCTTTGCTCCCACAAAAAACCATGCCGTCAGTCCGAGAATTGATCCTTGTCACAATTGCGATCGCATTCGGGTCTACACTCGAGGCCTTTGCAACGCAATCTTTTCGTGAGGAGGTCAGCAATGAAGATCCTGATAAAAGAAGTGGCAAAATCCCAATGGCAAGTACGCCTTGACCAGCACGTCGTCACCTTCCGTACCGAGGCCGAAGCCCAGGCCTTCGCCCACACTCTGCAAGCGCGGATCCTCGCGCCCCATCATTTCCCCGAACAACAGCAGCGCGCGGCCGGCTGAGTCAGCCTTCGCGACTGGCCTGGGCCAGCGCCCGGGCATTTTGCAGGCGACGGGTCAGCATCGCTGCGCCCACCACCAACAGCCCGCAAAGGCTGATGACCAGCGCCATTGGCACGGCGGTGCCGTCATGCAGCGCCGCCACCAACGCAGCTGCCCCGGCGGCCACGGAAAACTGCAGGCATCCGAGCATCGCCGAAGCACTGCCGGCCCGGGCGCCCTGCCCATTCATGGCGCAAGCCGAGGCGTTGGGCAGGATGCACCCCAGGCTGGCGATGCAGATAAACAGCGGAACCAGCAGCGGCCACAACTGCGCAGGTTGCAAGGCGCTGACGGCCAACAGGCTCAGCCCGGCGCCCAGGTAGACCCATACCGCGCGGCTCAGCAGGAACGCCGGACCGCGCTTGGACAGCAGCCGGGCGTTGACCTGGGCAACCAGGATGAAGCCCGCCGCGTTGGTGCCGAACAGCCAACCGAAGTGTTCGGCCGGTACCCCGTAGAGCTTGATGAAGACGAAAGGCGAACCGGCGATGTAGGCAAACATCCCAGCGATAGCGATGCCTCCCGTCAGCGCATGACCGAGGAAGACGGCGTCGGTCAATAACCGGCCATATTGGCGCAATGCCCCCGACAACGGTTGCCGAGGCACATGGTCCGGCAAGCTTTCCGGCAGCCACAAGGCCACCGCCATCGACGCCAATGCGCTGAACACGGTCAGGGCAATGAAGATCGATTGCCAACCATGCAGGTTCACCAGCAACCCGCCCAGCATCGGCGCGAGAATCGGCGCCAGGCCCATCACCAGCATCAACTGCGAAAACACCTTGGCCGAACCCACCGCGTCGCATTTGTCGCTGACCACCGCCCGCGAGATCACCATCCCGGCGCACCCACCCAGGGCCTGGACGAAGCGGGCGCCGATCAGCCATTCCAGGCTCGGCGCGTAGGCGCAGGCCAGGGAGGCCAGGGTGAACAGGCCGACGCCGGTCAGCAGCGGAATGCGCCGCCCGAACCGATCCGCCACCGGCCCATAGGCCAGTTGCCCGATGGATAAGCCGAGGAAATAAGCCGCCAGGGTCAACTGAATGTGTTTTTCGTCGGTACCGAAGGCCGTGGCCATCGCCGGAAAGGCAGGCAGGTAGAAGTCGATCGCCAAGGGACCGAAAGCGCTCAAGGCGCCAAGAATCAGAATGGTACGGAGGTTCATCGGGCGTCCCGCTCAGGCGTCGTTCGACAGCCTGACAGTCTAGCCGTGCCGGACGCTCTTGAACATTCCGGTAGGTCGCTAACGATTAAAAAACTTCAAGCAGGGCTGGCCTCATAGCCCTGCTCCTTGATGGCCGCGAGCACGGCATCGGCCGGCAACGAACTCTGGACCTGGACAGTCTTGGCACCCAGGTTGATTTGCACGTCGGCCGCCGGGTCCTTGGCCTGGACAGCCTGGGTGATGGCCTTGACACAGTGACCGCAGGACATGCCCTGGACATTGAAAGTGTGCATGAGATGACTCCTTGGGATTGAGGTTGCCAGCAGTCTCAAGCTTGCCATCATGGCAAGGTCAAGTTCTGACAAAAACTGCCGGGCTGGCAATCGGCATCGCGCTCAGCCAAGCTGCACGCATCAAGGATTTAACACCGGAGGTTCAGCCATGCGCTGGTCAGCGTTCAGTCTGTTTTGCATGCTCGGTTTTTCAGCGGTGGCGCCCCAGGCCTCGGCCGCCGGCGAAGACTATGGCGTGGTGATCATTTCCCGCGAGCGCCTGGAAGTGTCGACCAATTGCGAAATCGGCATCTACATCCAGGATCAGCTCTCGGCCAGGCTGTTCCAGGAGCAAAGCACTTCGTTCAACCTGCCGCCGGGCCAGTTTTCCTTGCGCCTGAAGTTGCTGCCAGGCCAGGCACCGGGGTGCAACCCGGGCATGCTCGCGCCAGGGTCGCAGAACATCACCCTCAGGGCCGGTGACATCCTGAAGTTCCGCATCGCCATGAATGAACAAGGCATGTACCTCAAGCAAGCTGGGCTCGGTTACTGACACACCGCTTAATCTTGTGGCTGCGAGCCCCCCTGTGGGAGCGAGCTTTGTGGGAGCAAAGCTTGCTCGCGACCCAGGCGCCGCGGTCACTCAACAGACTGCGGTGCCTCCATCGCGGGCAAGCCTTGCTCCCACAGAGCCAGCTCCCAAATCAGGGATCGGCAGCGCTTTTTGGATTGGCGCTTGACCTTGCCCGCATGGCAAGGTTGATCCTGTAGTCATTCACTACAGGGAGCCTGACCGATGTCCGAATCCACCACGTTCGATCTACCGATTGCCGGCATGACCTGCGCCAGCTGCGCCGGGCGGGTCGAGCGGGCCTTGAGCAAAGTCACCGGCACCCGTGCTGTCAGTGTGAACCTGGCCACTGAACTGGCGCGTGTGCAGGCCCCCGAAGGCAGCCTGCCGGCCTTGATGCAGGCCGTCGAACAGGCCGGCTATAGCGTCCCCGTGCAAACCCTGGAGCTGAACATCGACGGGATGACCTGCGCCTCCTGTGTCGGCCGGGTCGAACGCGCCCTGGGCAAGGTCGACGGTGTGAACAGGGTCAGCGTCAACCTTGCCAATGAGCGGGCCCACCTCGAACTGCTCGGCCAGGTGGATCCGCAAACCCTGATCGATGCGGTCAAGCGCGCCGGCTATGACGCCACTGTCTGGCAGGCCGAACAGCCCGCTGACACGCAGGCCAATCGCCTGAACCGTGAACGCCTGATATTGATGCTGGCGATTGCGCTGTCCGTGCCGCTGGTACTGCCCATGCTGCTGCAGCCGTTCGGCGTGCATTGGATGCTCCCGGCCTGGGTGCAGTTCGCCCTGGCCACGCCGGTGCAATTCATCTTCGGTGCACGTTTCTACGTCGCCGCCTTCAAGGCCGTGCGTGCCGGTGCCGGGAACATGGACCTGCTGGTGGCCTTGGGTACCAGCGCCGGCTACGGTTTGAGCCTTTATGAATGGGTGATTGCCCGCCCTGGCGGCATGCCGCACCTGTATTTCGAAGCCTCGGCTGTGGTGATTGCCCTGGTACTGCTCGGTAAATACCTGGAAAGCCGCGCCAAGCGACAAACCGCCAGCGCCATCCGCGCCCTCGAGGCTTTGCGGCCAGAGCGGGCGATCCAGGTAGTCGATGGCCAGGAGCGGGATGTTGCCATCAATGCCCTGCGCTTGAATGACCGGGTGCTGGTCAAACCCGGCGAACGCTTCCCGGTGGACGGCGAAGTGCTGGAAGGCCAGAGCCACGCCGACGAAGCGCTGATCAGCGGCGAAAGCCTGCCGGTGCCCAAGCAGCCCGGCGACAAAGTCACCGGCGGCGCCATCAATGGCGAAGGCCGGCTGCTGGTACGCACGCTGGCCCTGGGTACCGAAACCGTCCTGGCGCGCATCATCCGCCTGGTGGAAGACGCCCAGGCCGCCAAGGCACCGATCCAGAAACTGGTGGATAAAGTCAGCCAGGTGTTCGTACCGGTGGTGCTGGTGCTGGCCCTGGCGACGTTGATCGGCTGGTGGCTGTACGGTGCGCCACTGGAAACCGCGCTGATCAACGCCGTCGCCGTGCTGGTGATCGCCTGCCCCTGCGCCCTGGGCCTGGCGACGCCCACGGCGATCATGGCTGGCACCGGCGTGGCCGCTCGCCACGGGATTCTGATCAAGGACGCCGAGGCCCTGGAGCGCGCCCACGAAGTCGACACCGTAGTATTCGACAAGACCGGCACCCTGACCTCCGGCACGCCGCGCATCGCCCACATGACCGCCCTCGACGGTGATGACGATGGGCTGCTGACAATGGCCGGCGCACTGCAACGCGGCAGTGAGCACCCTCTCGCCAAAGCCGTGTTGGACAGCTGCGCCGAGCGTGGCCTGGACGTGGCGGATGTCAGCGACAGCCAGTCCCTGGCTGGACGCGGTATCGCCGGCAGCCTCGACGGACGCCGCCTGGCCCTGGGCAATCGACGCCTGCTGGACGAACTGGGCCTGGAGCCCGGTTCGCTGGCCGAGTCGGCACAGGCTTGGGAAAACGAAGGCCGCACGCTGTCCTGGCTGATCGAACAAGGCGCGACGCCTCGGGTGCTCGGCCTGTTCGCCTTCGGTGACACGCTCAAGCCCGGTGCCCTCACCGCGGTACAGGCCTTGAATGAACAGCACATCGCCAGCCACTTGCTCACCGGCGACAACCAAGGCAGCGCCCGGGTCGTGGCCCAGGCGCTGGGCATCTCCAATGTCCATGCCGAGGTTTTGCCAGCGGACAAATCCGCCATCGTCCAACAGTTGAAGCGCCATTCGGTGGTGGCGATGGTGGGCGACGGCATCAACGACGCCCCCGCCCTGGCCGCCGCCGACATCGGCATTGCCATGGGCGGCGGCACCGACGTGGCGATGCATGCCGCGGGCATCACCCTCATGCGCGGCGATCCGCGACTGGTGCCGGCGGCGCTGGACATCAGCCGCAAGACCTACGCCAAGATCCGCCAGAACCTGTTCTGGGCGTTCGTCTATAACCTGGTCGGCATCCCCCTGGCGGCGTTCGGGTTTCTCAACCCGGTGCTGGCCGGCGCGGCCATGGCGCTGTCGAGCGTCAGTGTGGTCAGCAATGCGTTACTGTTGAAGTTCTGGACACCCAAGCAGCTGGAGGACAAGCGATGAACATCGGCCAAGCGGCCCGCCAGAGCGGCCTGAGCGCGAAGATGATCCGCTATTACGAATCCATCGGCCTGCTCAAGGCCGCCCATCGTACCGACAGCGGCTATCGGATCTACGGCGCCGATGACCTGCACACCCTGGCCTTTATCAAGCGCTCTCGCGACTTGGGGTTTTCCCTGGAAGAGGTCGGCAAACTGCTGACCCTCTGGCAAGACCGCCAACGCGCCAGCGCCGACGTCAAGGCCCTGGCCCGCCAGCACATCGAAGAACTGAACCAGAAAATCCGCGAACTGGCCGAGCTTCGCGACACCCTCCAGGATCTGGTGGAACACTGCCACGGCGACCACCGCCCGGACTGCCCGATCCTCAAGGAACTGGCGTCGGGGTGTTGCCAGAGTTGATGCCCACCGCCGGCCCTTGTGGGAGCGAACTTGCTCGCGAAGGCGGCGGCACATTCAACATCGATGCAAGCTGATCCACCGCTATCGCGAGCAAGCTCGCTCCCACAGGGGGCTGCGGTGGGTATGAGATTTTGGAGTGCCCACAAAAAAACCGGCCAGGGCCTAATGCTGTTCACTTAAGGCTGTGGATCTTCAGTTTCGACCCATTGGGGTAAGGGTGTATATCCGTTTCTGCGGTAACGGCGGCTTAGGG